>JACCVJ010000562.1 GCA_013698215.1 Tatlockia sp.
ATCAGGAAATTATGCTGATGTTCGACAATATGCAAGAGATGCTATAGGTTCATATCCAATACGTCCCCGAATAGGAATATTTTTATTAAAAGTTTTTGACACTATTTTTCATACTAAAGTTTTTGAAACAGTAGTTGGGCTTATTGATAAAGTGGCATATAAACTAAAATCTATCTAAGTTTAATTTTATTATATGAAAGTTGCCTATGACATCTCTATTTTAGGAGCAGGTTATTTAAACCCCAAAGCTAGAACAGGAATTTTTAGAGTAGTAGAATCTTTGTTTTTAGAGATAGCTATGCAATCAAATGTAGAATTGAGGGTGATCGCTCTTAATAAAAAAAGCAACCTTTGGGATGAAATAAGTGCTAATTTATACTTAGACAATTTTAACTTTGAACTTAAACAATATTTTGATTCATGCTACTACAGCAAACTAAGTTTAAATAATGTTTATCTTTCTACTATAAAATTATATCGGCTACTAATTCAATTTTCCGTTCAAAACTACCCACTGATATATAAATCTGCTCAAGCCCTTAAAGTTTTGATCGATCTAGTTGCTAGTATAGATATTAATGTAAAAAATATAACTAATAAGTACGATTTGTATCATTCTTGTTATTATCCTCTGCCAGCGAGTGACATATTGGGAAGTACGCCTAAAATATTAACTATTTACGACCTAATTCCGATATTATTTCCTAACCTTGTAACTTTTCAAGCAAAGAATCAATTTACTAAAACAATAAATAGCATCGACATTAAAAAAGATTGGGTTATTTGTATCTCACAGCATACTAAAAATGATTTTTGCCAGTACACAGGAATGGCTCAGGAGCGAGTTTTTGTTACACCCCTAGCGGCTAGTAAGAATTTTTATCCTATTCATGAAATATCAATCATAAAAACTGCACTTAAAATTTATAATATCCCTGAAAGTCCTTACCTATTAAGTCTTTCTACTCTTGAGCCGCGCAAAAACCTAACTTTATTAATTAAATGTTTTTGCGAACTTATTATAGAAAACCCTAACTTAGATTTAAACCTAGTGTTAGTTGGTGTAAGTGGATGGAAAAACAAAGATATTTTTGAAATAGCTAATAAGTATCCTCATTTAAAGCCAAGAATAATTTTCACAGGATACATACCAGATAGCGATTTAAGTGCAATTTATAGCGGTGCGATCGCCTTTGTCTATCCTTCACTGTACGAAGGCTTTGGACTACCGCCTCTTGAAGCAATGCAATGTGGTATTCCTGTAATTACTTCTAACACAAGTTCTTTACCTGAAGTAGTTGGTAATGCTGGAATTACCATCGATCCCCAACAATCTGATGAACTATGTCAAGCAATGCTTGATGTCGTAAATAATTCAAAACTTCGCGCGCAAATGTCGCTGCTTTCTCTTGAACAAGCTAGTAAATTTAGCTGGAAAAAGTGTGCAGAACAAACTGTTGAAGTTTATAAAATAGCGGCTAATAAGTGAGTAATTATGCAACTACTTTATACGCTGACAGCTTATCCGCCTTATATTGGCGGCGCTCAACTTCATCAGCATTACATCGCCCAACAATTACAATCGCAGCACTCTATTCAAGTAGTTAGCCAATGGGATACTAATCGCACAGACTGGTTACTTGGTACAACCGTGCGATCGCCAACTAATAACTATAACTACACAATTGATGATATATCTGTACATCGATTGGGGCTTTCTATAAGGGAAAAGCTGCAAGTTGCTCCTTATTTGCCAATTTATTACCCTTTGATGAATCTGGCATTACCGCCAATTGCTGCTTGTTTAGAACAACATTTGTCAGCTTACGCAGCTAAAGCTGATTTAATTCACAACGTGCGAATTGGTAGAGAAGGGCTAAGTTATGCGTCTTATCAAGCTGCTAAACGCTACGATATTCCGTTTATTTTTACTCCCGTACATCATCCGCGTTGGGTGGGGTGGCGCTACAAAGCCTATATCAAACTTTACCAAATGGCGGATATGGTAATTGCCTTGACTAATGCCGAAAAGCAGATTTTGATAGATTTAGGTGTAAAAGCAGACCGAATTACAATTACAGGTATGGGCGCAAGTTTAGCTCCTGTGGCTGAAAGCGCTGCTTTTAGAACCAAGTATCAAATTGAAGCACCTTTTGTATTGTTTTTAGGGCAACACTACCCGTATAAAGGCTATCAGCAAGTAATTGAAGCGGCAAAATTAGTTTGGCAAAAATTTCCTGATGTACATTTTGTATTTATTGGGCCATCTGTAGGAAAATCAGAACAATATTTTGTATCCGTAAACGACAAGCGGATTCATAGTTTAGGCAAAGTAGATTTACAGACAAAAACAAATGCGATCGCGTCTTCTAGTTTGCTTTGCGTTCCCTCCACTCAAGAAAGCTTTGGAGGAGTGTATACAGAAGCTTGGAGCTTGGGCAAACCTGTAATTGGCTGTAATATCCCCGCAGTTGCAGAAGTAATCGCTGATGGCGTTGATGGGTACTTGGTAGAGCAAGAACCAAACCAAATAGCCGAAAGAATTATTTATTTATTACGGAACTCTACTAAAGCTCAAGCAATGGGAGAAGCTGGAAAACAAAAAGTAGCATCGCGTTACACTTGGCAAAAAATAGCCGATCGCACTGAGCAAGCTTATCAACAGGTATTAAAGACTTCGTAATAAAAAATGCGTTCAAGTTGCCCATCTAAATACATTCTGGCTACTCAAGTTCATGCAACCAGCTATAAAGATACGAGCGATCGCATTATTATTTGGGCTAGGAATAAAACCTCTTGTTACGTTGTGGCGGCAAATGTCCACGTAGTAATGACTGCTTATTGGCAACCACACTATCAGCAAATTATCAATGGAGCGGCGAT
>JACCVJ010000568.1 GCA_013698215.1 Tatlockia sp.
CCACGATTGATTTATGGTACAGCGTTTTGCACAAATCCGATGACAAGAATTCTCAAAAAATTGCCGATAACCTCAAGAAACTTAAGCAATCTCTCAAGCCTAGCAAAGGCAAGCAAACTGATTTGGCGCAAGTTTTGGCGGAACTAGGCGAACAAACAATAGAAGCGGCGGCAGAAGCTCCTAGAGGTATCAAAGGGGCTGTACAGCGCTTGGGCAAACGGTTAAATAAAATTAGTAAGGCACTTGAGTAAACTTACTCTTGTCCCACTCTCAAAACTGGGAGTGGGATATCTACAACGGATTTTTGTATTAATCACTTGCGTTTACCTCGAACAGTTTGCCATCGTTGCAATAAATAGCTCAAGTTAGGCGCTTGACTGCCATAACGCCAGCATACATACGCTTGACAAATCTCCTCAATTACCTGCGCCGTGGTAGAAGCATGACGCTGATAAGAGCTTTGAGCGTATTCTAAAGGTGTCTGCGATGAGTGCTTGAAGTCGCCTTTATTAGCCGTCCAAGCCAGCATTTGTCGATAAAGTCTTTCCATTGGCGGCAATTTGGCTAACTTGCGATGGTTAAGCCACTTTTTCCACTGTCCAAAACTCAGCCAACTAACAAAACCCAATCCAGTAGCAATAATTAACCCGGTTAATGTACCTAGCCAACCTTGAGCAAATAAGGCAAAAAACCAAGCGATCGCATTTCCCAACCATAAAAATACATTATTTAGTAAACCTGTAATTGGAGAAGGTAACCATCCTGCGATCCACTGCCAAAATTTGCGTAAAACACTAAAAGTCTGAGATTCTTCAATAGATGGAGGAATTAAAGGATGATGGGGAATTGGATCGAAGGCAAACCAACCGTAACGAGGAAAATAAACCTCGCTCATCGCGTAAGCATCGGTATTACGAACCACGTACAATCCTGTAAAGGGGTTGAATTGACCTGGACTAAAGCCTGCTACTAGCCGCGATGGAATGCCAATCGATCGCAGCATTATAGTTAAAGTTGTTGAAAACTGATCGGGGTAGCCACCTTGATTTTTAAATAAAAATGCTTCTACCAAGTCCTCATCTTTAGCTAATAAAGGCAAACCTAAAGGATCGTTAGGAATGGTGTAGCGCTGCTTGAGATACTGAGCAAGATAGAGAGTTTTTTCATAAGCAGAAGCTAAAGGCTTATTTGATTTGGCTACTCGTTCTTGGTTATATTTAGCTAAAATTTCCTCAGTGCGATCGCGTACTTTATTTTTAATCCCTGGGGGAATTTGCAAGTAATAATCTTGAATATTTTTAGGATATTTATTACCCGTTTGCTGTAAGGCGGCGCGATCGCGGTAAGGTACTTCAGAAATTACTGTATAACTCATGTCTTCCCCCAATCCTACAGGACTTCGCAAACCTCCTTCTAAATCCACAGCAATTTCTCTAGTCGGAAAGTAAATTTGTTTGGGATGAGCCAAAGCTGGAATCAAATTCGGCAATTGCGAGACTACAGTATAAGTCTGCACAACTTCTTTAGTCTTGCCCAAGATTAGAGGTAGGGGTAAAGATAGTTGATAAGACCAACTAGATCGTATAACCTTCTGAACTTGCTCGTTGCGGGAAATTTCCCAACCTTTACCTGTGTATTTGTCAAAAGCCAGTACCCGCCAAAATCCTTCTGCTTGACTTCGCACTCGCATTACTATTTTAGGTTCTAATTCTCCCCGCAAATTCTGGTCAATCGTACTATTAAAACCATAATAAAAGGTAGAATCTGCTTTTCCCTCTGACCGTTGCGTCCCACCTGTACCTGTACCCCCGCCTCCCTTACCCTCCTTTACATAACCAGGGTTGGCAATATTGCTACCGTTAAATTGCCCTTTAAAATCAATCGTTTGACTAACCGGAAACGATCGCAACTGATAGCCAGGAAACCTAGGTAAAAAGGCAAAAATCAGCAATCCCAAGCCGAGAATAACTAAAAATAACTTACCACTGCTTTTAAAATTAGTTAGTGCTATAGCCTTGATTTTTCCTCCCTGCTCTTTTATCCCTAACCGCGAACGGTAATCTAAAACTAAAGTTGGTAAGGCGATCGCTAAAAACAATCCTAAAATCGGCGCAAAGGCTAAAGTTTGACTAACTGTACCCGCCACGCCCAATAAAATTAGTCCAATCACAATCGAGTAACCCAAGTCTTTACGGCGGGGAACATCGAAGCTATGAAATACTTGAATTTGAATCAAAAATTCTGCCAAAACTAGGCGCGTATCGTTCAGTTGTCCTAAAAGCTTGCCAAAAAACACCGCCATTGCTACTAGCATTCCTAGGGCGATGCAAAACTTGAGAGTAATATTGCGACTTCGCCGACGATACCAACTCCACATTGCAGCGATCGTACTTAAAGGTATAGCCCATAAGCTACTTTGGGTTCCCCCTGCAATATCAACAGCAACAATCCCTACGATTACTAATACTTGAACTAATACCCGAAATAATATTGAGTCTTCCACCTCTATTTGTTTAGCGACGGCTAGGGGTGGAAATTTCCGATCGATAAATAATCGCATCTTTTATAGCGGTTCGCACTTGAGTGCAGTACACCTTGAGCATGACCTCACAGTAATTAAATCCTAAAGCTGTACTTTATCGGAATGAGAACTGCTGTAGGACTGAGCTATGCGCTTCGATGATGGCATACAATTAATAATTTGCCATTACCACTGTCACACTTGCGCTAAATTCAATAATTGACAGTATCTCTCCCAGTTATGTTAGATCAACAAATTCAATCCTTAATAGATGATGCGCCGAATGATGGTGTCACCCCAGGTCTAATTAAAGCGATCG
>JACCVJ010000610.1 GCA_013698215.1 Tatlockia sp.
TTGAAAACAACTAAATTTAGGATATTAAAATTTAAAGGATAAAAATAACAATAATATGAGTATTTTTAATTTTATTTTCAGTTTGAAATCGCTTTTTTTTGTACCATTATCATCATTAGTTTTTGCAAGTATATTTACTTCAGTTGATGTATCTCCGAGTCCGGTGCCTCTTCAGGTCGGATCAACCTCAGAAAATCAAACAACCGCCAATGATGGCAATAGGCAACTTGTTCAGGACGTTCCGTTTCAATGGTCGTCAGGAAAGGCGAACATGGCGGCGGTTGCCCAATCAGACAATGCTACCGGCATTTCAATTGGAACCATAATACCGGAGGTTTGCACCCCCTTCACTACGGTTAGTGAGGGAAATTTATTTCCAGGCGGTATCGTCTCCTTTGGTGTGACGAGCGGTCCGGGCTCGGTGACGGTTGATCATGTCAACGCCGGAACCGGCTTGCAATCCTTCACGCTTGTCAGTGCGACGAATGCGACAGTGAATATTCCGGCATTCGTGCCCGGTACATACGCTCCCGCAACGGCAACCTTCACACCAATTAATCCAGCTCTCGCGGTTGATTACACGCTACGAGCAGCGAGCACGTTCCACGCCGCCAATATTCGCGTGCGGTGCGGCACAGTCACGCCTACTCCAACTCCAACTCCGACTCCGTCGCCAACTCCGGGCGGTTCGGGAAAAATAAAGGGCGGTTTCGGAGTTAAGGAAATCAATTTTAATCTCAATGGTAATTACCAGAATCCGTTTGAAGATGTCAGAATCAGAGTAACTTGGACTGCTCCGGATTCATCCATAATCGTAACAAACGGTTTTTATTATAGTCCCGGAGTTTATAAAGCTCGATTTGCGCCGAATCAATCGGGAACGTGGAATTGGAGTGCATCCATCACTGAAAATAATGGAGTCCCCAATCTGCAAACAGGCAGTTTACTTGTCGGACAACAGATTTCGGATGGGTTCGTAAAAAGACATCCGACGAATAATTTCCGGTGGTTAAATGACAACGGAACGCCGTTCAACCCGATTGGAATAGGTGATTGTGTTGTCGAACAACCGATAAATAACGGTGCTATCAGAATGGGGATGGACGGCGGCTTTACGTTGCCGGGATTTCCGCCGGACCACCTCTTTGTTGAACTCGATACTTATTTTTCGGCTTACGGCAACGGAAGCGGAAACCTCAGATTTAATACTTTTAGATGGAGCGTTAGGAATTGTTCTTTCGATTTGAAAGTTTCTCTCAGCCCGTCGGGAAACATTTATAATGACAGAAACAGTATTTTAGGAGATACGTTTGTCCAAAAGGTAAAGCAGTATGGAATGAAGCTTCAAATGGTTTTATTTAATGATTCGACTACCGATGTCAGTCCGTCAGGATTGCGATATATTCAGTATTGCCTTGATCGTTACGGCGCGTATGTTGACTTTTGGGAAGTCAGCAACGAATCCGCCGACCCGGATAATATAATTACTGCCGCGACTAACTATATCAAGGCCAACGACCCTTACGGACATCCGGTTTCAAGCAGTTTTACATATTCTGTAACTCCACAAGTCCATGATATTCCGGCACTGGATTTCACCTCTCCGCATTTGTATGAACCTACATTACCGGGAAATGAATTTATCGCAGATACAATAATTGTCAATCGTATATTAGAAGAAGGTAAAAAAACCTTCAATAAACCGATTCAGTATGGCGAATGGGGCAATGCCGGTTCCAATTGGGATCCGTTATCTTCATTAAGAATGAGATTGACTACGTGGACGGCGTTTTTTAATGAAGCATCTTTAATTTTTTGGAATACTACGAATCCTGGGAGTAATATTAATATTTATCTCGGACCGGAAGAAAGAGGTTATATTCAGGTTTTCCAGAGTTATATTAAGGATTTTCCAGCGGCACAGCCTTCAGTAATTACATTAAACAATCCAAATTTAGTGAGAGGTTATGCTTTAAGATCACCAAACATCTATGGCGCATATTTTCACGCTTACACAA
>JACCVJ010000621.1 GCA_013698215.1 Tatlockia sp.
TGTTGCAAACTCATTTCTAAAAATTCGGCTATTTCGGGAGTAGCGATCGCCTGCGCCCCCCGTTCGCCCAATACAATCACGTCGCCCGTCTTCTCGCGGACAATTCCCGCCCCCAACATCGCCCCCAAAAAGTCGCGGTGAGTAGCCGTATCAAATAAAAAGTTTCCAGCAATTTCTAGCGCCACTAACTCCACTTGTTCGCGTTCTAAAGGCATTTCCGCACGGGAAACCGCCACTCGTTGGCGTTCGGCTTGTTCGTAACCACCCCAGGCTACTATTTGCACCTCTGTTAAGCGACTAAATACCCGTTGAAGTTCGGCAAGTTCTGGGGGCGAGAGAAAGTCTGTTAACACAACTTCCCAGGTCTTAATTGCTTGTTCAGCGCGGTCAATTACCCGCGCTATAGTGTCTCGATTTTCTACACCTTTTAAAATTTCTTCTCTTGGCAACATTGAAAACTATTAACTAAAGGAATCTTATTACTGCTCGTCGGGATCGTTATATCCTTGTAAGTTTTCTGGCTCAAGTTGTCGCAATACGCGATTAGCTTGACGAGTAACTAAATCCGATCCTTTGACAACTACTAAATATTTGCCTGCATTTAAGCGATTGCGGTAGGGGAGCGCGTCGCCACCACCTAAAGTTAACCCTACTCCACCCCCCGCGAAAAAGCTGCCCATAAACCCACCAGATGCGCCCAAAAGAGCGCCAATTGCAATGTTACCCGTTGTACCTGCCCAGGGAAAAGTATTTAAACCTGTAAGCAAATTAAAAGCCCCACCCGCGATAAACCCGAAAGGTACTAGCCAAAAAGAGAGTAAACGGGATTGTTTTTTAGCTTCATTATTAGGATCGATTAAGCCAAACTCGTCCGCCGTTTTGTAACCTCTGCCTAAAATACTGACATTTGTTAGGGGGATGCCTTCTTTTTCTAGAGTTACATAGGCAGTCTCAGCTTGAATGCGATCGCTCATCACGGCGATAAGATAGTTCATAAAATGCGATAGATTTTGTTAGTGCTGGTTTCAGCTTTGGGTTATAGTTTAACTTGCTGCGAGTATGCCCCAAGCTATAGTTATTTTAATTATGGCGGGAACAATTATTGCTTGTACTACCGTGACTTTGGGCGCGATTGCGCCCTTGCGCAACGCTATGAGCGATCGCACTTTAAAAGTGCAAACAATCTTCAAAACGTGAAGTATTTACACCGAACCCAAGCCTAGCTAAAGTTAAAACTTATTGCCCACCGTAAAAACGAAGTATAGCGCGACTTCCTCTATAAAAATGCCCAAAGTTCTTGTATCCGATCCCATTGACCAAGTTGGAATTGATATTCTCTCTCAAGTTGCAACCGTTGATATTAAAACCAGTTTATCGCCCGAACAACTGATCCAAATCATTCCAGAGTATGACGCATTAATGATCCGCTCTGGCAGCCGCATTACCAAAGAAATTATTGATGCAGGAACCCAGCTAAAAATCATTGGACGAGCTGGCGTGGGTGTAGATAACGTCGATGTACCCGCCGCCACGCGCCGAGGAATAGTAGTAGTAAATTCCCCCGAAGGTAACACCATCGCCGCCGCCGAACACGCTCTTGCGATGATGATGGCGCTCTCTCGCTACATTCCCGATGCCAACGCCTCCGTAAAAAGCGGACAGTGGGATCGCAAAAGTTACGTAGGCGCGGAAGTTTACAAAAAAACCCTGGGAGTTATCGGGTTAGGAAAAATTGGCTCTCATGTGGCTAATGTTGCTAAAGCAATGGGCATGAAACTAATTGCGTTCGATCCTTTTATTTCCAACGAACGCGCCGAGCAGTTAGGCTGTCGCTTAGTAGATATGGATTTACTCCTACGAGAATCTGACTACATCACCCTACACATCCCCAAAACTCCTGAAACAACCCACCTCATCAACGCTGAAGCTTTAGCCAAGATGAAGCCCAACGCCCGAATTATTAACTGTTCAAGAGGCGGAATTATTGACGAAGTTGCTTTAGCTGAAGCCTTAGAAAAGGGACAAATTGGCGGCGCGGCTTTAGACGTATACGAAACCGAACCTTTGGGAGAATCGCCCCTTCGAGCCTTGGGCAAACAAGCAATTTTAACTCCGCACTTAGGCGCATCTACCGCCGAAGCCCAAGTAAACGTAGCAATAGATGTCGCCGAGCAAATTCGGGACGTGCTACTAGGCTTACCCGCCCGTAGTGCGGTAAATATTCCCGGTATTAGCCCCGATGTAATGGAAGAACTGCGACCTTATATGCAGTTAGCCGAAACTTTAGGTAAGTTTGTCGGTCAGTTGGTGGGAGGTAGAGTCGAGTCGCTAGTTGTCAAACTTCAAGGCGAACTTGCGACTAATAAAAGCCAGCCTTTGGTAGTAGCGTCGCTAAAAGGATTGCTATCTCAAGCTTTGCGCGAACGAGTAAATTATGTAAATGCCAGTATTGAGGCAAAAGAGCGCGGAATTAGAGTTATTGAAACGCGAGATGCGTCGGTTCAAGATTATGCCGGATCGTTGTATTTAGAAGCTAAAGGCTCGTTAGGTACTCATTCAGTTACAGGCGCATTGTTGGGAGATGGCGAAATTCGGATTACAGATATTGACGAATTTCCGATCAACGTCCCACCCACTCAACATATGCTATTTACGTTACATCGCGATATGCCAGGACTAATTGGTAAAATCGGTTCGTTACTGGGTAGTTTTAATGTCAACATCGCCAGTATGCAAGTAGGGCGTAAAATTGTGCGCGGCGATGCGGTAATGGTGTTGAGTTTGGACGATCCTTTACCCGACGGGATTAGAGAGGAAATTATCAAAGTTCCCGGAATTAGAGACGCTTACACGGTTACTTTATAACGTTGCTAATTTATGGCAAACAGTTGGTGGGAACTACAAATTAATTGCAATCCAAGCCTAGAAGAATCAATTTTCTGGCGCTTGGATAAGTTTGGCTGTCAGGGGACAGCTAGTGAAAATAAGGGCGCTGCAAGTTTAGTAAAGGCTTATTTACCTAGAAATCAAGTCCAACTATTAGACTTAGCAGCGCTGTCATTGTGGCTGAGGCAAGATGCTTTAATTGCTGAATTGCCTGCGCCGTCGCTGCACTGGCAATTGATGGATGAGGAAGACTGGGCTAGTAGCTGGAAAGATTACTGGCAACCGGAAGAAATCGGCGAGTATTTTTTGATTAATCCAGCTTGGATAGAAGTACCAGAAAATACCACTCGCTTAGTTCTTACTCTCGATCCGGGCATGGCTTTCGGTACGGGCAATCATGCCACAACTCAGCTATGTTTGGAATCTTTGGAAATGCGAATCGATGAAGATTCCCAAGGCGAAGTATTAGCAGATATTGGCTGTGGTTCGGGTATTCTGTCTATTGGGGCGTTGCTATTAGGTGCGAGTAAAGTTTATGCCGTAGATACAGATTTATTAGCAGTGGAATCTACTACTAGCAACCGGGAGTTAAATAAAATTACTCACGATCGCTTACTTGTAGATAAGGGCAGTGTTGAACAAGTCCAAAAGCTACTCCACAACGAACAAGTAGATGGCATTATGTGTAATATTTTGGCAGAAGTAATCATTCGTCTAATTCCCCAAATAAGCGCACTTTGCAAACCGACAACTTGGGGGATTTTTAGTGGTGTATTACTCGACCAAGCCGCAGATGTGGCGGATGCCTTAGAGCAAAATGGCTGGATTGTTGCAACTATTTGGCGGCGCAAAGAATGGTGTTGCTTTAACGTTCGTCGCTCTTGAAGGTAGAATTAGGGGCGAATTTGCCCCTCAGTAGTAATTAGCGAGTAGGGAAGTGCGATCGCCAGTATATTATCTAATGGACTGCGTACCCCTTGACCGCCACGATTCAAAACATGAGTATAAATCATTGTGGTTTTGACATCTTTATGTCCTAGTAACTCCTGCACAGTGCGAATATCATAGTTATTTTGTAGCAAATGGGTAGCAAAACTATGGCGAAAAGTATGACAGCCAACTCGTTTTTCAACTCCAGCCTTTCTCACTCCTTGTTTTAAAGCTTTTTGCAAACCACTCTCATGCAGGTGATGGCGGCGAATTATCTGACTGCGAGGAGCTTGGGAAATTCTATTGGAGGGAAATATAAATTGCTAAACCCATTCTCTACTTGCATGAAAATATTTTCTTTCTAGTGCAAATGGCAAATAAACTGAACCAAATCCTTTCTGTAAATCTTGTTGATGTAGCCATTTAACGCTTCGCAAATGAATTTTTAATTCCTCCGCAATACTTGCAGGTAGCATTGTCACCCGACTTTCATTTCCTTTTGTATCTCGAACAGTAATTTGATTTTGAGCAAAATCTACATCTTTAACACGCAATTGCAACCCTTCCGTTAATCTCAACCCCGTACCGTATAGCAACTTGATAACAAGCTGATAAACTCCTGATAGTTGCTGAATAATTGCCATAGTTTCCTCTTTTATTAAAACTGTTGGTAGATATTTAGATTTTTTTGCCCTCACTGCATCAACTTTTAAATCTAATTCTTGCTTCATTACCTCCCTATACAAGAATAAAATTGCATGAAGAGCTTGGTTTTGGGTAGATGCAGCTACTTTTTCGTTAACAGCTAGATGGGTAAGAAATGCTTCAATATCTGTACCTCCCATATCTTTGGGATGGCGTTTGTTATGAAAAAGGATGTAGCGTCTAATCCAGTAAATGTAAGTCTTTTCTGTTTGGTAAGAATAATGTTTTAGCCGGATTGTATCTTGTACTTGTTCCAACAGTTTTTTAGGGCGATTTTCCATAGGATGTTTAAAGGAAAAATTCTGTATAACACTCTAACTAAGGAGGTTAAACAGAAAAATTACAGATAACATCAAGGGATATACCAGCAATTCTCATTATGGCAATTAGCTAGCCAAAACCCTAATCTGCGGTTAGTGTAAATGATAGTGGAACACTCACGAGCCAATCGAGGCAGGGTAGTTGGAACAAATCGGCTC
>JACCVJ010000666.1 GCA_013698215.1 Tatlockia sp.
CTGCGGTAATGGAGCGCACCAAAGTATCAATCCGATTTGATACTTGAACGATGTCATTGAGTGACTTCTTCGCTTGTTCTGCTAAGTTAGTTCCTTGAATAACCTGTTGAGTGCCTTCTTCCATCGCCGTCATTACTGAACCCGTTTCGTTTTGGATTTGTCTAACGATTTGTTCAATTTCTTTTAGAGCTTTGGCAACGCGATCGGCTAATTGGCGGACTTCATCGGCGACGATCGCAAAACCTCGCCCAGCTTCTCCGGCTCTGGCCGCTTCAATACTGGCATTAAGTGCGAGTAAATTAGTTCTAGAGGCAATTTGCGAGATCAAGGCGACAATCTTTGAGATTTCTTGCGATGATTCGGCTAATCTCTTTACTTTTCGCGTCGTTTCTGCAACCGTTTGTCGGATTTCCATAATCCCTTCTACCGTCCGATCTACAGCTTCACCGCCTTTTTGGGCAGTAGCAGAAGCGGAACGGGCAACGGTTTCGGCTTCTTTGGCGCTTTCAGCTACCCGTTGAATCGCGTCCGTTAGCACTTGCACCGAGTTGAGGGTGACGGCTAATTGTTCGGCTTGGCGCAAAGCATCAGAGGATAAATCGCGGGCAAAAGCCTCGCTATCGGTTGCTCCTTTATTTACTTGTTGGGCGGCGGTTTTTACCTGTTGGATAATTTCGCGCAGATTGTGAATTGTCAAGTTAAAGGAATCGGCAACGGCTCCCAAAACGTCGGCGCTAACCTCCGCTTGAACTGTCAAGTCGCCACGAGCGGCTCCTTCTACATCATCCAAGAGGCGAATTACTTGGCGTTGTAGTTCCTCTTTAGCTTGTTCTTGTTCTAAAGCTTTGCGTTGCGCTTCTCCGGTTGTCTCTGATAGTCCTTTGACCATAGTATTGAAATTGGTCGCTAGTAAACCAAATTCATCTTGAGAATAAACGGTAGCCTGGGCATCAAAGTTACCAGTACGCAGAACTTCAAATTGGGCTTTTAGATCCTGCGTTGTTTGGCTGCGGTATTTCGCTGATTTACCTTCTAAAACTTTAGTAGTTGCAAAACCTGCAAGTCCGGCGGCGACCGCCATAGCTAAACCGCTATTGCGCACGGCCGCGCGACTGTCCCCTGGAGATAATAGTTGTGCGCCTAGAGTCACGGCGGCGACGACTAAAGTAGAGACAAATCCTACTGTTGCTGCCGTTAGGAAAGGTTTTTTTTCTGAACTCCCATTGTCCCAAAGATTTAATAAGCTATCTTTGTTCCCACTACTAGGGCTATTAACTGCCATCGGTTCAAGTTTGTAGTTTGTGCCTGAAGAAGGAGAATTATTAATGCTAAATACTTCTCCTTCTTCCTGTGTTGTCGTTTCTGGCAGAAAAAAACCACTGCTTAATTCATCATCATCATCGGGGAGCAAAAGCGGCTCTGACATATCTTCTAAAGAAGCTGAATCCGACGACGATCCATAGGAGCGAATTTCCTCTGCGTCCTTGTAGGACATACTTAAATCAAAATCGCCCGGAGGATTTTCGTCCATGTAGTCTAACGCCGTGTCGAAACTTGGCGTATTTTCCCCAACTTGCGGTGCTTGAGAACCGTTTTGGCTTAAAAATCCGTTTTGGTGTGGTGTTGCTAAGTAGTCTTGCTCGTCATTTTTGGCAATACTTTCTATGTTTTGGGAGTTGAGCAAATCAAGCTGCTCAAAAGCGATTCCTTGGGATGAGGTATCTTGAGAGGGCTTGCCCATCACTAGGAAAGTTTGATCTTCACTACTATCGGATGGTTCGATGTTCCCTTCAGCACTGAGGCTAAAAGGCTCCGGCGTAAAAGGTGAGTTGTGGGCAGCTTCTGCTTCCTCTTCTGCTTGAGACTGGCTCCAAGCAAAAGGGTTAGCAGAGGTTTGGAAGTCATTGCTGGCTAAATCGGGGTCGTTTAGATCCTCCGAGCTATCAAAAGGTGCTGTTAAAAAATTGTTGCTACTTTCGTCAAAGCTAAAATCAGTAAAATCTGCGGCGATTGGTGGTGAGGATAAAGAATTTTGGGGTTCAGCACTAATTAGAAAGGTGTTTTCTGATTCTGGTTCTGGAGCGATCGCCCGATGGGGTGAAGTTTCTTGAGCTTGGTACTGCTCAACCGCTTCAAGACCGCTACTAGCGCAATCAATCAAGTCGCGATCGCTAGTTAAACTTATTACCTGCTGATATTGCTCTTTGGCTACGTTGTACTGCTCTAAAATGCAGTAAATGTGACCCCGTAACAAACGGCTGCTGGGATCGGTGGGAAAATGCTCTACTAATCGGTCAACGAGGGTTGCCGCTTCTGGATAGTTGCCTTGAATATAAGCTTTTTGTGCTGCTTGATATTCTTGTTCGCGATCGTTGCTTGATGTCATTTGCTCCTCTGCTTGCTGAGATTTCATGCGACCCATAACCCACTTTGTATGATTGCTTTTTGATCCAGCAGTTGTAGGCTTTTGTGAGAAAGCTCATCTAGCATCCACTCACCTTGCACAAATACGTTGGCTGTACTGTCTGAATTATTTTGTTGTATTTCTTCTACTTCTAGCCATTCCATCCCGACGATGCGATCAACGGCTAATCCGACCATGATGTCTTGTTGTTCGACGGCTATGACTGAAATTTCTGCTCGTTCGGTATTTAGCGCATTTGGTTCGTTTAAAAAGTAACTAAGGTCTGCTACCCAAATTACTCTACCGCGCAAGTTTAGCGTCCCAAGTAGCGCGTAGGGTGCGTTGGGAATTGGTGTAATGCGGTCTAAAGGCGCGGAAATTACTTCGCGGACTACCGTTGCTGGCAAAGCAAATTCTCGCTCTGAAGCTACGTAAAAACGCAGGTAAAGTTCGCCTTCTTTGTTTTCTAAGTCTTGAAACTCAGTTAAATGTTGCCTAGGCTTGCTACTGGTTGAGGTGTTGGGTTCCATAATGTTTAACCTCGGAGTAGTTGTTTGACGGTTCCGACCAATTCTTTTGGTTGAAACGGTTTCACGATATAAGCATCCGCGCCTTGCTTCATCCCCCAGTAGCGATCGAATTCTTCGCCTTTGGAGGAACACATGACGACTGGTACACCTTGGGTTTTGGGGTCGGTTTTCAGGCGACGGCAGACCTCGTAGCCATTCATTCTGGGCATGACAATATCTAGCACTACTATGTCTGGACGAAAAGTTTTGATTTGTTCCAAAGCTTCCATGCCATCGGTAGCGATCGCTACTAATAACCCACTACCTTTAAGGAGATCTGTAATCATCTCTCTTTGCGTAATACTATCTTCTACAACTAAAACTGTACTCATAATTGTTAATTTGCCTTTTGGTGCAAACGTTCTTGATTGAGAACGCCCTACCATGACTTATCCTAATAACGTTTAATCAATTTAAGTCGCCAACTACTAAAATGGTTGCTTTTTGACTAAATAGTAGCAATGAAATTGTGCGGTTAATTTTTTATATAGGTTTTTAT
>JACCVJ010000265.1 GCA_013698215.1 Tatlockia sp.
CTTCAAATCTTCGGGCTATACCTTGCTCGTATAAAGCGTGTCCGGTTTCGTGGATAGTGCTAAATAACCCTTCATTTAAGTCGTTTTCCCGGACGCGGGTTGTAATTCGCACGTCTCCCGTAGAAAACTTAGTCATAAAAGGGTGCAAAGTTTTATCTTGTCTTCCCCTTTGAAAATCGTAACCTAGCTGTTGAATAACTTTGAGGCTAAAGGCTAGTTGCTCGGCTTCAGGAAAATGCTGATACAAACAAGAGGCATTTGCTAAGGGTTGAGAAGAAATAGCGGCAACAATTGGGACTAATTGCTGGCGTAGTTGGGCAAACAAAGTTCGCACCGATTGGGTATTCATCCCATAATCAGATTCATCAATTAAAGGATCGGCGATATGGTCGTATCCAGGAAAGTAGTTTGCCATTTCCCGGCTGAATTCCAAGGTTTTTTGCAAAAAAGGCGCGATCGCGTTAAAGTCATTTTCTGGTCGTGCTTTTGCCCAAGCTTCATAACATTCGGCGCTATGTTGAGAAAATTTAGCCGTAAAATCTGGGGGAATTTTGACCAGGCGATCGTAGTCGTGACGAGCAATCCGAATTAAACTAGCTTCATCAGAACTATAATCACAATTTGCTTCGTAATCGCGCAAGTCTTCTAAGAGTTGTCCCATAGCTGGTCGAGTAAACTTGGTATGGGCAATGTGTCTCAAAGTAGCTATTTGTCGCCCCCGCGCCGCCGCACCGCCTGGAGGCATATAAGTAGCTTGATCCCAGTAAAGCAAGGCGGCGGCCGATTCAATGTCGTTAACCTCCGCCAAGTGAGTTTTTAACTCTTGCAGTTTGGGGTGAGTCTTTTCGAGAGTTTGCATACCTAAAATTATTGATATTGGTTTTATCTAGTTTGACGCGAGAATCAATACTACCGCTACTAATTAGGTTGAATTAAATCTAACTACTAATCAATTCGACCCCATCTCGGTTATCAAAGCTTTGTAAATAAACTTTGACTTTTTCATCTTTGGCAGTGGGAAGCTTTTTCCCGGTAAAATCTGGGTGAATGGGCAATTCTCGATGACCTCTATCGACAAGCACCGCTAACCAAATAGTTGATGGTCTACCATATTCATTGACAGCATTTAAAGCAGCGCGAATTGTCCGCCCTTTGTAGATAACGTCATCGACAAGTAAAACTGTTTTTCCGGTCAAATCAAAGGGAATATCGGTTTTAGCTGGAGTCCTTACGCCAATTTGGTCTAAATCATCTCGGTAAAAGGTAATATCTATCGCTCCCACCGGAACAGTTACACCTTCTAACACTTCAATTTGTTTAGCCAAATTTTCTGCTAAAGCTACTCCTTTTGTATAAATACCTAAAACTACCAAGTTCGACAAATCGCGGGATCTTTCAATAACTTGGGAAGCAAGGCGCGTCATCGTCCGCCGGATTTCTTCAGAGGATAAAATTTCAACGACTTTAGCCGCCATAGTTATCGATCCCTAGTAAGTAGAATATTCTAAGTATTTACCAATAAAAGTGCGATCGCAATTAATACCCAAAGCAAAAAACTAGATTGCGTTAGTTGCAAAGCTTTGTAAATTAGCGCTGGTGTAATCGGATAAATAGCGTCTCCAATTAAAGGTTTGGGTTTAGCTACAGAGCGATACCAATTTATCCCCCCTACTTGTACCCCCAATACCGCCGCGTAAGCCCCCTCACTCCAGCCAGAATTAGGACTAGCATCTTTAACCGCATCTCGACAACAAATTTGCCAAACTTGCCTAGGTTTCCCCGACAATAACGCCAAAGTTAACACCATAAGGCGACAGGGAAGCCAAGTAAGATAATCTTCAAGCTTGGCGCTAAACCAGCCTAAATATGTATAGGGTGCTTCCCGGTAGCCAATCATTGAATCTAAGGTACTCGCAGCTTTGTAGGCTAAGGCGAAGGGAACGCTACCAAAAGGTGTAAAAGCCCCAAAAATTGCATAAAATAGCGGAGCCATTACCCCATCGGTGGCATTTTCAGTCACAGTTTCCATGACCGCGCGTAAAATTTCTGATTTCGTCAGGCTTTCGGTATCTCTACCAACATATTGACTTAAACTTATTCGAGACTGTTCTAGATTACCTGTTGCTAATACTTGCAAAACCGTCTCTGCTGCTTGTCTTAAGCTTTTTAGGGCAAAACAACTAGCTAAAATAATACTTTGGGTAACAATGCCAAACAGTGGATGAATCAAGTTTGAGCCATAGGAAATTGCCCAACCACTTACACCACTACCAATTATTACTATTAGTCCTAAAAATATCCCCATTCCACGTTGCTGTAAAGGGCGATCGCATTCCTTAATTTTCAATACTTGAGTAAAACGATTTATAACCCAACCCATTACCTGCACTGGATGCAGCCAACTCCAAGGATCGCCAATTAAGTAATCTAAAACTACCGCCCCTAACAGCACAATTATTGATGGCTGAGAAAAAACAAACAATGCTCTTAGTTTTTCCTTGTCTAAACTACAAAACTTGTTGATTCTCCTTGAGATGCCTGCCAACTCCGGGCATCGTAATAAAGATCGGCAAGAGTTATAGCATACAACGCTTCCGATAATTTTTGGTGCAATCTCTGCCACAATGTAAATGTTACCCAGTCTTCAGCTTGGGTATTGTTTGGGCTGTGATGGGGTAAAGGTTCGATGGTTTCCCCTACGGCGGCGAGAATTTGCCCTAGGGAAATTTTTTCGGGGGACTTAGCCAATTTATACCCCCCGGCTGCACCACGCACGGATTCTACTAACCCCGCACGACGCATTTCTATTAGTAATTTTTCTAAATAGGGTGCGGGAATATTTTGCCGCAAAGCAATGGTTTTTACAGCGATTGGCTCTTGACGTGGTTGCAAGCTCAAATCAAGTAAAGCCTTGACGCTATAGTGTCCGCGAGTTGTTAATTTCATCTAACAGCTATTTACTAAACCTGCGATCGCAATCTAGGGCAAGTTTATCTAACTTTGCCTTGCCTCAAACCAAAATGTTAGCTAGTAAATAGACCTATCTAAACCTTATTATGCCTTGCTTTGTGTTTAATCAATAAATTGCAGTTTTTTTGCCTACTACTACTTAAAACTTTTCAACCTAAGCCTG
>JACCVJ010000698.1 GCA_013698215.1 Tatlockia sp.
CGTAATTCGCAGTTTGTCGTTTAATCCTGGCTGATTGAAGTACCGCACTAAAATACCACGCTCCTTTAGTGATAGATAAAGCTGCTCGGCGGAAATTGTCGGAGTTACCAGCACAAAATTACCATGAGAATCTCTAACTGTAAAACCTAACTTTCGTAAATCTAAAGTTAATTTTGCTCTTGATACTTTTACCTTCTCTGCACAAATATTTTTATAATTTTGGTCGCACATTGCAGCCGTACCTACTAACTGCGCGATCGCATCTACGTTATAACTATCTTTAACTTTAAATAATCCAGACAGTAATTTAGGGTTAGCAATCCCAAATCCTAAACGCAACCCAGCTAAAGAATATCCTTTCGATAAAGTCCTCAGTACGATCGCATTCTCAAATTCTCGCACTAATGAAAGGGCAGAATCCTCGGCAAAATCAACATAAGCCTCATCAATTACCAAAACCCCCGATAACTGGCTGGCAAGTTGTCGTAAATCGTCCAAAGGTACGCAATGACCAGAGGGACTATTGGGAGAAGCTATAAAGGTAATTGCTCCCTTGGCGGCAACTAATTCGTCAATCGGCAACTTACAATCATCCGAGTAAGGAATTTCTACAACCTCCGCAGGCTGCATGGCTGCTAGAGTGCGGTATAACACGTAAGTTGGGGTTGGGTAGGCACAAGGGCGACTTCCTCCCTCAGCACACGCCCGTACTAGCAAATTGAGCATATCATCGCTACCATTGCCCACAATTACCCAGTCTGACGGCACTTTTAAAGCTTCACTTACAGCATGACAAAATTCTCGCGCGTAGGGATCAGGGTAACGCCTAAGCCACTCGCTATCTAAGTTGCGTAATACTTCAATGGCTTGGGGAGAAGGTAAGTAAGGATTTTCATTAGTGTTAAGTTTAATAATCGGCGTTCCTGGTTTTGGTTGTTCGCCAGGGGTGTAGCCTGTCAGTGCATTAATAGCAGGGCGGAAAAACATAGAAAATGGTTAAAGAAAGTCTGTTTATTATCACCCATTGATATTTTCAATAGTGAAACCAAGTCTAAAGTTAGCAATCTACCAAAAATAAAACAAGTGGGTGCTTAGTTTTGTAGTTTAAAAAATAAATGCGATCGCCTAGTCTCAGCAGTACAAGAAGATTCAGCCCACTAAATTCTCCAGTGATGGGAGGATTATTTCTGAGCTTTAAAGTGCTAGTAAATAAATTGGTAAAAATTCAAATTATTCTATTTTTTTAAATATTTTATATATTTGTTTTGGTGTAATTTTAAATACATAAAGTTCTAACACTTGTCTGCCTCAAGAGTTATCAAAGCTAAAATATTCTCCACCTCTAGCATGATAAATAGCTCCACATTAGTTGTTAACTTTTTGGTAAAAGCAGATAACAATGCTTTTGACTGTTGTTAGCACCGCAATGTAAAAAATTCTTTTTGCCTTTGCCTAAAACCTTGGATCTATGAGTCGATCTGGGGATTTACCGTTGGCAATTTGCTAAACTCAATCAGGAGAAAATGACAATGCCCGAAGAACAACTACAACCTCCTCAATCTCAAAACCAACAACCAGGGATTGAAGAAAAGATGACACCCAAGCCCAAATCTGACAACCCGCAGTATCGGGGGAGCGGGAAATTAGCGGGAAAAGTTGCCTTAATTACTGGTGGAGATAGCGGGATAGGTCGCGCGGTGGCGATCGCCTTTGCTAAAGAAGGCGCAGACGTGGCGATTTCTTACTTAAACGAACATGATGACGCGAAAGAAACTAAACAGCTTGTAGAAGCCCAAAATCGCCACGCTGTAACTATTGCTGGAGATATTGGCAAGGAGAGCTTTTGTCAGCAATTAGTAGAGCAAACGGTGGAGGAATTTGGCAAGCTAGATATTTTGATCACTAATGCCGCCGAACAGCATCCCCAAGAAAGTATAGAAGACATTACCGCCGAGCAATTAGAGCGGACTTTCCGCACAAATATTTTTTCAATGTTTTTCTTGACCGGAATTATTGGGTTTAAAGCCCCGTCCTTATAGGACGGCTTTTTATTAAAGAACGATGCTCTAGTATACCCAGAGGTGGTGAAAACTCTTTAAAGAAACCAGGATGTCTAACGACTCCACGCACCTTGAAAACTGAAGATAGGTGGTTAGTGCGAGAAACATAGCTTCGCACTGTAAAATCTTTAAGCACCAAGCATAGAGAACCGCTCGGCTGAGCGCTCGCGCCGAAGCCAATTTTTGGATTTTCAAAGTACCGTAGGGCATACGGGAACTTGCTTCTGAAATGGAGTGAAAGTCTGGGGAGAGAATCATCTCTGGTACTGTTGGGGAAACTTAATAGTAGTAAGTGAACTCGTTGAATCAGAAATCAAGAATGGCAACATCTTGAGAATCCCTGTACCTTTAGGTCAGGGAGTATGTCAATTACTTTAATTAAAAAACAGACACCCACAGACAACAAAGATAAAGAAATTATTAGGGAATCTACTTAATTTGCTAGATACTGCAATGATAGAAATTAATTGCAACAGGGTTAAATAATTTAAAAACCCTGAACATAAAACCAACACTTTAACATCGGGTCAATTATATATAAGACCCAGCCGATAATAAAACTAAAACGCCAGAGT
>JACCVJ010000702.1 GCA_013698215.1 Tatlockia sp.
TAAGCGCCAGAAGTTTCATTACCATCAGCAGGACGCATTACCAATAAGTCGGGAATCATTCTGAGTGAATTTACGTGTTCAATCGGTTGGTGAGTTGGGCCATCTTCCCCTAACTGAATTGAGTCATGAGTCATGACATAAATTACACCCGATTCTGACAGCGCCGCAAGGCGAATTGCTGCCCGCATATAGTCAGTAAAAACTAAGAACGTTGCACAGTAAGGAATTAAGCCCGAACCATCCAAAGCTAACCCATTGCAAATAGCACCCATACCATGCTCGCGCACCCCAAAACGGAGGTTACGGTTTTGGTATTGTCCTTTTTGGTAGTCTCCCGCGCCTTTAATTAACGTATTGTTAGAAGAAGCCAAATCCGCCGAACCACCAATTAGCTCCGGGAGAACCGCCGATAAAGCATTTAAAGTTCTACCCGATTGGACGCGAGTAGCTTCGGCTTTGTCTTCGGGAGTGTATTTAGGTAAAACAGATTCCCAGCCTTCGGGAAGTTCTGCTTCGTGCATCCGCTCTAAAGTAGCTGCTTCTTGGGGATACTGCTCTTTGTAATTAGCATAAAGTTGATTCCAATCTTCTTCATGCTTTGCTCCGCGCTCAATTGCTTTGCGCCAGTGATTCATCGCATCTTCAGGAATTTCAAAAGGCTCGTAATTCCAACCTAAGCTTTCCCGTGTTGCTTGCACTTCTGCTGCGCCTAAAGCCGCACCGTGAGCTTCGTAGCTATCGGCTTTATTGGGGGAACCATAACCGATAGTTGTGCGGACTTTAATCATTGTCGGCTTATCGGTGACGGATTTGGCAGTTTCAAGTGCCTGATGAATGGCATCAATATTAGTATTGCCATCTTCTACAACCAAAACGTGCCAACCGTAAGCCTCGTAACGCTTACCTACATCTTCCGTAAAAGCAAGGTCAGTAGAACCTTCAATTGAGATGTGGTTGTCATCGTAAAGGGCGATTAATTTACCTAATCCCAAGTGTCCGGCTAAAGAACAAGCTTCACTAGCTACACCTTCCATATTGCAACCGTCACCCATAATTACATAGGTGTAATGATCGATGATCGGCAAACCTGGTTTGTTGAAAGTAGCTGCTAAGTGAGCCTCCGCCATTGCAATCCCGACACCGTTAGCAATTCCTTGTCCTAGAGGGCCTGTAGTAATCTCTACCCCAGGATTCATAAAGTTTTCGGGGTGTCCGGGGGTTTTTGATTCCCACTGACGAAATTGCTTAATATCATCCATCGTCAGGTCTTCGTAGCCTGTCAGGTAAAGCAGTGCGTACTGTAGCATACTGCCATGACCTGCGGACAATAAAAACCGATCACGATTTAGCCAAGCAGGATTTTTGGGGTTGAACCGCATAAAGCGATCCCACAATACAAAGGACATGGGAGCCGCGCCCATTGGCAGCCCTGGGTGTCCAGATTTTGCCTTTTCCACAGCGTCGATTGCTAGAAAGCGGATTGAATTAATACAAAGTTCTTCGAGGGATTGGGTTGCAACAGCCATAGTCTCTTAATTATTAATGACGGGTGAGCAAGCAGATATTTGGAATGATACCTAAGCGCATATTACCGATCATCCCATCAGGTGGGTTGACGGACAAGCCTTGTTTTTTTAGAAGTGAATTATTTGGGCTAGAATCAGCAATATTTCCTACTAATGTTTTTGTTTAAAACCAGGCGATCGCATTTTAAACATACTTTTTGAATGCTAAAGTCACGTTGTGACCGCCAAAACCAAAGGAATTAGACAGCGCCACATCAACTTTTAGATCGCGGCTATGGTTGGGAACGTAATCTAAATCGCATTGTGGGTCAGGGTTTTCTAAGTTAATTGTCGGCGGAATTTTATCGGAAGAAATCGCCATTACTGTGGCTACAGCTTCAATCCCACCAGAACCACCCAATAAATGCCCAGTCATGGATTTAGTAGAGCTAATTGCTACTTTATAAGCCGAGTCTCCCAGCGCTTTTTTAATTGCCGCCGTTTCTGTAGGATCGTTAGCGCCTGTGCTTGTGCCGTGAGCGTTGATGTAACTTACTTGTTCTGGACTCTGTCCCGCATCCTTTAGAGCCAACTGAATGGCTCTAGTAGCGCCTTCACCGCCGGGGACTGGGGAGGTCATATGGTAGGCATCGCAGGTTAAACCATAGCCGATAATTTCGGCATAAATCCGCGCCCCACGACAGAGGGCGTGTTCGAGTTCTTCTAGTAACAGAATACCCGCACCTTCCCCCATCACAAAACCATCGCGATCGCGGTCAAAGGGACGGCTAGCGCGAGTTGGCTCGTCATTGCGGGTAGACAGCGCTCTGGCGGCGGCAAATCCCGCAAAGGGCAAAGCTGAGACGGCGGCTTCTGTACCCCCGCAAATCATTGCCTGAGCGTAGCCTTGTTGAATTAGGCGAAAAGCGTCGCCTACAGCGTTAGAACCCGCCGCACAAGCGGTTACTGGGCAAGAATTGGGCCCTTTTGCTCCCGTATGAATTGCCGTTAATCCCGCCGCCATGTTGGCGATCATCATCGGCACCATAAAAGGACTACAGCGATCGGGTCCTCGATTCAAATAAACTGTTTGCTGATCTTCTAATACTTTGATCCCACCGATGCCTGTACCAATAATTGTTCCTACTTGAGCGGCGTTGAACTCATTAATTTCAAACTTTGCGTCTTGAAGCGCCTGCACGCTTGCGGCTACGGCAAACTGAGCAAACCTGTCCATCCGTTTAGCTTCTTTGCTGTCTATATAGT
This sequence comes from Tatlockia sp., assembly GCA_013698215.1. Classification (GTDB taxonomy): domain Bacteria; phylum Cyanobacteriota; class Cyanobacteriia; order Cyanobacteriales; family Chroococcidiopsidaceae; genus Aliterella. Next base: position 2,772 of record JACCVJ010000702.1, read on the forward strand.
CATGGGGATTAAAGCCCTTAACTTCACCAGCAATGCGGCATTTATGCTTAGAGGCATCAAATAAGGTAATAGGTACAATCCCACTGCGTCCTGCTAACAATCCTTGCCAGTAATCTTGGGGATTGTTGCCTAACGGTGTAATCGCACCGATACCCGTTACCACCACTCGTTTCAACTCAAAATCTGCCATAGGTCGTTAAAGTCGCGCGATTACTCACCCATAACTCGGAAAATTTGTCCTCATACTTCGGGTTTAGAGTTTTGGACGTTGACGCTTTAGTCAAGTAATAAAAGACTTTGTTACTTAAACTACATGGCGCTGATTTGCCTTCGTCATCTACCGTTTCACCCGAAAGCCTTACTTTATTAAGCTGAGGTGGCAACTTTATTGCTAATGTAGTCTACAGCTTGTTGAACTGTTGTAATTTGTTCTGCTGCCTCGTCAGGAATTTCTACGTCAAATTCTTCTTCTAAAGCCATGACTAACTCTACGGTATCCAAAGAGTCAGCGTTTAAGTCATCGGCGAAGTTGGATTGAGGTGTAACGCTATCTGGTTCCACGCTCAACTGTTCGGTGACGATGCTTTTAACTTTAGCAAAAATTTCTGATTCGTTCATACTTCAACGTCCTTAGCGATTAATTAATCAATTGCTTGATGGCTCTAACATTTTGAGCATACTTATCTTATCTTAAAGGCGCGATCGCATAGCTCCGAAAAATGTTCAATTTTTCCAAGTATCCCTAGTTGGAGATAAAATTTGGGTGTGGTTTATTTTGTAAACACGAGTAATATTAATGCTTGCAGCAGGTGCGATCGCCTGCTTGCAATTGTTATTTTTAGCTAAAATTACTTACTATGCCTGCTCAAACTTTAAAATATGCTTACTTTCCTGGCTGCGTCGCTCAAGGAGCCTGCAAAGAGCTTTATCAGTCTACTCAAGCCCTTACTCAAGCTTTAGGCATTGAACTTGTTGAACTCAAAAAAGCCGCTTGCTGTGGTTCTGGTACTTTTAAAGAAGATTCTCAATTATTAGAAGATACTGTTAATGCCCGTAATATTGCTTTGGCAGAAGAATTAAATTTAACTCTTTTAACCCATTGCAGCACTTGTCAAGGTGTGATTGGTCATGTTGACGAGCGTTTAAAACAAGCAGCGCAAAAAGATCCTCAATACATTGAAAAAGTCAATAGCTTACTTGTCACTGAAGGTTGTTCGCCTTACCGAGGAACTACCGAAGTTAAGCATCTATTATATGCTTTGGTTACGGATTACGGTTTGGAGGAAATTCAGCGCCGAGTTACAAAAAGTTTACAAGGCTTGAAATGTGCGGCGTTTTACGGGTGTTATTTGCTCCGCGCTCAGTCATCGATGCCTTACGACGATCCGCTTAGACCTGAAGCAATGGAAAATGTCTTTAGAACTCTTGGCGCAACGCCTGTTTATTATCGCGGTAGAACGCAGTGTTGCGGTTGGCCTTTGGCTAGTTATGCTACTACAGAATCGTTTAAAATGGCGGGGATGCACATTACTGAAGCGATTTCTCAAGGGGCGGATTGTTTAGTTACACCTTGCCCATTGTGCCATCTTAACCTTGATTCTCGCCAACCGGAAGTAGAAAAAGTTATTGGTAAAAAGCTTGGATTGCCAGTGTTGCATTTACCACAATTAATCGCTCTATCCCTTGGTATTCCACCAAAACAATTAGGATTAGAGCGGCATATAGTTTCAACTCAGCCCATTTTAGAAAAGCTAGGAATAGCATAGCGAATTTTATGCAGAACGCAATACTTAGAGGACGCTATAAAATTGTTAAAAACCTGGGTAGAGGCGGGTTTGGCGAAACATACTTGGCAGAAGATTTAGACCGTCCTAACCAGCCTAAATGCGTTGTGAAGAAACTACACGCAACTTTCAATTCCGATCGGGATTTAGAGATCGCAAAACGCTTTTTTAACAATGAAGCTCAGGTTTTATATCATTTGGGCGATCGCCACGCCCAAATTCCCCGTCTGTTAGCTCACTTTGAAGAAAAGTACGAGTTTTATTTAGTTCAAGACTTTATCGAGGGTCAAGACCTAAGCAAAGAAATGGCATCGGGGCGAAAGTGGCAGGAAGCACAGATTATTTATTTTTTAAAAGATATATTGGGAATTTTAGAATTTGTCCATCAGCAAAAGGTCATTCACCGAGACATTAAGCCAGCTAATATAATTCGCAGACCAGATAATAC
>JACCVJ010000024.1 GCA_013698215.1 Tatlockia sp.
GACAGGACTGGCAAGCAAGTTATTTCCCCCCAATTCGATCTAGCAAACAGTTTTTCTGAAGGATTAGCAGCAGTTAAGATCAAAGATAAGTGTGGTTATATCAATAAGATAGGGAAAGTAGTTGTAAAACGCAGGTTTTCTGCTTGTGAAGACTTCGCCGAAGGACTTGCAGCAGTTAAAACTTTTGGACAATAATTATGTTAACGATTACTGCTGAAACTAAACTTCAGGAGTTGCGTCCGGGCGATCGCGTTAAGTAGTACGGTATGCAATGGGATGTTAAAGATTACAGTACATACCACGATGACTCCCAGGGATATGAAGCAACTGAGTGGTTACTGCGATCGCCAACAGGCAAAGAATATTACTTACTCCGAGAAGTTGATCCTCAAAACCCGGAATCGCCCGTAAATTGGTATTTGGCTGAGGAATTAGTTTCTCCTAGTATATTCAAACCTAATTCGACCCATAACTTATTACTCAAGTTATGGGTTGACATCTCCCAAAAAAAGATACCTTACCCAGAATTGCACGTCCTTAATAGAGTGTATTACTTCGAGTCTTAGACTGAAGGAGGTTACGGAAACAATAAGCAAAAAATCTCTCGGATAACTTGGAATTATTGGGGTAGGTAGGACAACATCTACAAATTTTGGGTTCGTTACTCACTGCCTACCGGGAAAGTAGCATACTACCAAGGCAGCACCTCTCCATTGCTGTGCCAAAAAGTACCCGTATTTTCTAGTGTCAGTTCATCAATTCGCGCTAATAATCCTCGTACCGCTAGCTCTGGCGTGATGCCGTTTGCTGTAAAATTTGTCATCCGAGTCTGTACCAAGCCTGGATGCAGGATAGCCACAGCAATACCTCGTGGTTTGAGATCATGGGACAACGATTTACCTGCCATAGATAGCGCAACTTTAGACATCCGATAGCCGTAAGAACTGCCAGAAGTATTATCAGATATTGACCCCATGCGACTCGTCATCATTACGACCTTTCCACCTGCTTTAAGGCGAGGAAGTAATACCTGTGTCACCCGCAACGCGCCTAGGGCATTGACTTCAAACTGTTCTCGGATACTGTCAAAGTCGAGATATTGTAATGCTACACTCTTGGCAATCGCCGCGTTATTAATTAAGACATCAATCTGGGTTTCTCTTAAATGCTCTTGCAAGTTGGCGACAGAATCATCAGAAGTTATATCGATGTTTTCTTCTACTCTGATTCCTAGTGCCTTCAATTCTACTGTTGTCTGCCGACAAACTGCGATCGCACTATCTCCTCTCGATTGAAGCTGACGGCAATATTCGTAGCCGATGCCACGATTAGCTCCTGTAACTAGATACGTTGCCATAAAACGCGCTACTACAAACGTTGATTCTTGACCACAATAACGCAATGTCTAGAGCAGTTCACTTAAACGCGATCGCACTCCTGACAAACGCTGCGATCTTAGCTTTACTATTAAAGCAGTTCCACAGGTTCCTTTCTATGATTTATTTGCCCCATGCTCAAAGCATTAGTCCATCGCGCCGCCGCTTTTTGCGTTATCTTGCTGGAGGCGCATCTAGTAGCCTAATCTTTGGTTCTATAGCTTCTGCCAAAAGTCGAGAACTGAGCCTAGAATATCTCTGCTCACGATTTCCACTCAATTCACGTTGCGAAGACTATTTACCAGGCGTACAAGCTCAAGATACTCAACAAAAACCTATCCAAGTTGATGTTTTGCTCACTCAAATTAAAGCAAATGTGCCTGTTTTAGTCCAAGGATTACCAAACCGCGATCGCGCTTACCTAGTCATTACCGAAAAACAACAAATTGCACCTTATGCAATTAGACCTATTTGTACGCATCTTGGCTGCACAGTCGATTGGCAATCCACAGAAAACCGCTTTGTCTGCCCATGTCACGGCTCTCAATACGATGCTCAGGGGCGAGTTTTGCAAGGCCCAGCCCGTCGATCTCTCCCCATTATTACGGCAATTGTCAAGCAGAACCAGATTCGGCTCGTAGAGCTATCTCCAGCTATCGATCCTCGCTAAGATTTTACTTCATCTGCTCAAGGCGCGTCTCCATTTATGATTAATTTTTAGCAATGCTACAAAAATAACCACTTTGCCAAGCTAAACAAACCTGCACTTAAGGCGGCGCTAATAGGGATAGTAACTATCCATGCTTTAGCAATATTTTTCAATGTTGAAAATTGGATTGATTTATAGTTCTGCACTAAGCCAATTCCCACAACGCCGCCAACTAAGGCATGAGAAGTAGAAACGGGTAAACCCAAGCGTGAAGCAAGTAAAATTGTTGTCGCTGTGGCAAGTTCCGCACAAAAACCACCGCTAGGTTGCAAGGAAATAATACTTGAGCCAATAGTAGCAATAACTTTTTCACCCCAAACCGCTAAACCCGCTACAATGCCTGCGCCGCCAATTACCAAAATCCACAACGGGATAGTTAAAAAACCTTGGGGAACGCTACCAGTATTGATAATATAGGTAATTACAGCCATGGGCGCGATTGCATTTCCGACATCGTTAGAACCATGAGCGAAGGCGACAAAGCAAGCACTTAATAGTTGAAAGAAGGCTAATTGGCGCTCGACAATCACAGTATCGTTTGGGGTGTTATCGGCGGCTAACTGTCGCCAAGCATTGAAAGTAATACCCATAGCCGCAAATCCACCAATTGCTAGAGCAACATCTTGGCGAGGAATGGGTAAATTAGCAATTAAGGGCGTGTTAGTAATTGGTGGTAAAACAATTACGCCAAATACTCCTACTAAAGCCACACTCAGCCAGGGAATCCACTCCTCTAGCTGCGCTACTTTGTTAGTTCGATCTAAAATCCAATATTTAATAGTGCTGTACAGTAAAGCGGCGATTACGGCGCTAAGTATTGGTGTAGTTATCCAACCTAAAGTAATTAAACCAATAGATGACCAGGCGATCGCATTTATTCCTACCGCGCAAACACTAAACCCAGCGATCGCACCGACTACAGCATGAGATGATGCTACAGGTAAGCCGCGACTGGTGGCAATTTGCAGCCACGCGCCACAGGCGATTAAAACTGAAGTCATCCCCAGGAGTAATACTTGCGGTGCGTCAGTAAATAAAGCCGGGTTAACAATTTTGGTGGCTAAGGTTTGCGATACTTCTTGCCCAAATAATACCGCTCCTGTAAACTCTAAAACTCCGGCTATTACCAAGGCTTGACGCAGAGTAACCGCTTTAGAACCTACCGATGTTCCTATCGAATTGGCTACGTCGTTTGCCCCTAGATTCCAAGCGACGTAAAAAGCTAAGAAAGCTACGATAAAAATCATGGTGTCATTTAGTTACTTTTTTATTTATTGCTGCCAAATCCTCTGGGGTATTGCAATTAAAAAGCATTTGAGCATCGGGTACAGTTAGAACTTGGACGATTTGGGGTTTGAGCCAGTGTTGAAATGATCGCCCACCAGTGTTAATGAAGCTTGTCAGCGAGCTTAAACAGTCGCGGCGATAAAAACCGCATAACGGCTCCCAACCTTTGGTATGGCGAGGCAGAAGGGCGATCGCGTCGCAATTATTTAGCTGCGTTACCCAAGATTGCAATACTTCCTTTGGCAATGCTGGTAAATCTACTGCTTGTAGTAATACCCAATCGGTATTAACTTGAGCAAGTCCTTGAGCAAAGCCGAGTATGGGGGCGGTAGCTGCTCCTTGAGGCTGCACTTCGTTGATAAATTCACATTTATCTGACAGTAAGGGCTGATATCGCTCTTGCCAAGGTGTGACGACAAGCAGGCGATCGCATATCGAAAGAGCGCGATCGCACACTAGGCTTAACATCGGTACTTCGTCAATAAGTAGCAAAGCCTTATCCGTCCCCATGCGGGAACTTTTACCCCCAGCTAAGACGATCCCAGTTAGGGGAAAATCTACATTATTGTTCACGCCTTAAAAAAAGCTCCAAAGTTTCTAATTTGAGCTTAAATGTTTGTTCCAAACGCTCAATTTCCGCCGGAGTACAGAAAAACTCGTTGTTAAGCAACGTGCGAAAAGTACCGAAGGCTTTTTCTGCGTCAGTGTTAAATAAACCAAGGGCTGTACGTAAACCATCGACGACAACCAACGGTGGGTTAAGGATAACTGCTTGGCGCTGATAAATGCGACTAAAAATCTGGGGTATATCTGCTCTTTGTAAAATTTCTGGGCCACCGACGGCGAAGATTTGATTGCAAGCGGCGGTATTACTCACCGAATCTACCGCCATCCATGCTAAGTCATCGGTACTAACGATTGAAGTGCGACTTTTGGAGTCTCCTATTAGTAAATATATGGCTGTTTGCTCAAATCTCTCTGCTAAAGGTAATAAATTTGAACTCAAACCTGCGGGGCGCAAAATAGTGTAATTTAAGCCGCTAGATTGGAGGTATTTTTCTACGGCGCGCTTTGCCTTAAATACTGGTGCGTCTTCGTAGCCGCGATCGGCTCCCAGTACGGAAATAAATACAAAATGCTCTACTCCAAACTCTACAGCGCGATCAATTAATTCAATATTGGCGCGATAGTCTAAAGCTAAAGCATCGCCACCGCTACCATGAGCGCTGATAATATATTTTATTCCTAGACAAGCTTTAGAAATATCTTTTGGCTCAATCAAGTCACCAATAAATATTTCACTCCCTCGGTTTTCTAGTTCACCATAGCGAGAATTTAGGCGGACAAAAGAGCGCACAGGTGCTTCTTTTTGCCGTAGTATGCGTACAACTCTTTGCCCTATATCTCCACTTGCGCCCGTAACTAAATACATTTAATTTATCCTCTTTTGTCCAGCCATATTTTAGCGGCGATCGCCAAAGATAGTTAAAGAATGATTAGCGATTTTTGGTTCGGGCTTTGTAATAAGCTATTAAAAGATTATTCTTGCCCGTTTCCGCAGAACTTTCAACCCAAGCTGTTAGTAGCAAACTAAAGTCAATGGCATTGTGCTAGTGTCAGTTTTTAGAGGAATCTCTTGACTTGGGTAGCTAACCAAAGTCTAAACCTTAGCAACGGCAGTGGTTTATTGCTTTTCTCTTGTAATCTGTCAAAAGAAACCTTCAAAGCAGATTTTCCGCTTTTTTTAATCTTGGTAGCTGTATGTCTGACCTTCCTTTCACTTTAGATCAGTTACGCATTCTTAAAGCGATCGCGGCGGAAGGAAGCTTCA
>JACCVJ010000025.1 GCA_013698215.1 Tatlockia sp.
AGCACTGAGCGGCGCTGAGTCAATTCTCCTGGGGAAACCGAGGCAAAATTATTCATACTAAAATTACACAATAGATTTATTTACTTAGCGATCGCCTTTTCCCAGCCAAATTAGCCCAATCTTGACCCGAAAACCTAAATTCTCTGGCTAATTTTTTGAGTATATTAGCATAATTGGCTGGAATTGCTAAAAGATAAATTAATCAGACTTACGCATTTTTTTTCCGGTAGGAATAGCCGCAATTAGACGGCGGGTGTATTCTTGTTGCGGGGATCTGTAAATACTTTCAGCGTCGGATTGTTCGACAATTTGACCTTGATTCATTACTAAAATGCGATCGCTCATAAACTTAACTACATTCAAATCGTGAGAGATGAAGATGTAAGTTAGGTTAAATTCTTGTTGCAATTCCTTAAGTAGGTTTAATACTTGGGCTTGCACTGAGACATCTAAAGACGAAACCGATTCATCGCAAATAATAAACTTAGGTCGCAGCGCCAACGCCCTGGCGATACATATTCTTTGCCGTTGACCGCCAGAAAATTCGTGAGGATAGCGACTTATTAAAGTCGGGTCAAGTCCTACGCGCTCTAGGAGTTCCCCGGCAATTTTCCGTCGATTGCGATCGTTCGATCCGCGCCCATGAATTACCAACGGCTCAATTACCGCATCGCCAACTTTGAGACGGGGATCGAGGGAACTAAACGGGTTTTGAAAAATAATCTGCATTTCCTGGCGCAGTTTTTGTAAGGCATGACCGCTAATAGTAGCGACATCTTGCCCATCAAACATTACACTGCCACTAATGGGAGTAATTAATCTAACTAAAGTTCTCCCCAAAGTTGTTTTACCACAGCCAGATTCGCCGACCAAACCTAAAGTTTCTCCGGGGTAGACTTGAAACGAAACCCCTTTAACTGCCATAAAATAACGTTTAGTTTGACCAAAGGCTCCAGCTTGGGGAAAACCTACTTGCAAGCTACTGACATCTAGTAAGGGCTTTTGCTTCGTGAGGTAAGCTAAACGCTGCTGCAATGCCTCTGTTGTGACTTCGGGCGGTGGTGGAGGGCTTTTTTGTTCAATTTGCACATTGCCATTAGCTGCCCTTGTCATGCCCATAAAATCCGCCACTGTAAGCAAGTATTGCGATCGCACTTCCAAATCTGGGCGACAAGCGAGTAAACCTTTAGTGTAGGGGTGCTGAGGGTGAGTAAATACTGATTCTACAAGCCCGCTTTCGACAATTTGTCCTTGATACATTACTGCGATGGAGTCGGCAATTTCTGCTACCAATCCCAAGTCGTGAGTAATGAATATCATTGCCATTTGACGGCTTAAACTCAATTCTCTGAGTAAGTCCAAAATTGTAGCTTGTACCGTAACGTCTAAAGCCGTTGTGGGTTCGTCAGCAATTAAAATGGCAGGATTACAAGAAATTGCCATAGCGATTGTAACTCTTTGCAATTGACCGCCCGAAAGTTGATGCGGGTAGCGATCGAGCATGGCTCGTTTTTGCTCGGCAACTTCTTGAGCCAACTTGCGCTTATCTTGTCCTAAAGCGGCTTTAGTCGCTATTACTTGAGCTTCTAAGTCTTCATCAGTAGGTAATAGCTTGACTTCTTGCAACAAACCTAATGCTATGCGTTGCGCTTCTTTTGAGGATACTTTTTGATGGTGTAGAATCGCTTCAACTAATTGAAAACCACAAGTATAAACTGGGTTTAGGGCGCTCATCGGCTCTTGAAACACCATGGCAATTTTGCCGCCTCGGTATTGCAGCATTTGCTTTTGGGATAATTTCAATAAATCTACCCTCGGCGATTGTTCGTCCCCAAACCAAATTTCACCCCCACTAATTATCCCAGGACTTGGCACTAAACCCATTAATGCTAGGGATGTGACGGATTTACCCGATCCCGATTCGCCTACAATTCCTAAAGTTTGACCTTGCTCTAACTTAAAAGAGATATTTTGAGCCGCCGTGATTACTTTTTCCTCGGTAATAAAGTCAACTTGTAAGTTGCGAACATCTAAGACAGTTTTACTCATAGGAATTGTTGGGCGTACAACGGAAAAATTAACAGGATTTTAACAGTCTCTTTCGTTGTTTTTTGTGCGTTTAACTAATGTTTTTATTTTTGCTCCGCCAGCTACAGATGTAACTGACGGCAAGTTTTAAAACGGAATGTCGTCGGTGTCCGTACTATAATCTGGTTGCGGTGCTTTGCTTTGGGGGCGAGTAAAATTGCTACTACGATCGCTATCTTCATCGTAGGTATCTTTTGGCGGAGTGGGATTATAGGGCGCTCCCGCAGTTACAGGCGAGCGCATTTCTTCCTCATTAGTTGCGTTTAGCGATGTATCGGTACTACTTACCGAGCCAAGATTAACACCTGCGCCCAAAGGATAAATTTTTTGTACGGTTAATTCCGCTCTTTTTTCTTTATAACCTTCAACTTGAACGCTGTTAATAGTCAAGCGTCCTTCAATGACTACGCGATCGCCTTGATGGTAAGATTTTTGAATTTCTTGAGCCAAATTTCCCCATCCCACTACTTTTAGTCTTGAAAGAGTTGGTTGAGAACCGCGCTCTGAAAATTCTACCAACATTTCGCAAATCGCCATTTGGTCGGAAGTAAAGCGCAACTGCGGTTCTTGAACGATTTGAGCCATCAAAATGCAACTATTCATAGATTTGTTACCTAAGCATTTTTTTCTGAAGTTGAGTAGACCAGTGGGGGAGCGTAAGTCGCTCCCCTTTCTTTATCCCATAACAGTTTCTTGAGGATTAATCTCTGTACTCATTTCTTGCTCTTGCTCAACAAATAATTGAACGCGAGAACGGTACTCTCTTAAACTGTTATCTACCCAATCTTTATCATTACTGTTAGCGTACAAATGTACCAGTGGTTCGCTGGCATCTGGCAAAATTAATATCCAATTATCATTTTGAGGATTAATAATTTTGACTCCATCGACTAACTCTAATTCTTGGGCGGGGTGAGTTTCAACCAAATGGCGCATCAGCGAACCTTTGACAGTCCAAGGACAACGCACGGTATAAGTTTTGTGATAAACGCGCGGTAACTCTGTGCGTACCGAAGCAAGGGATCGTTCTTGAATAGTTAGCATCTCAATTAGTTTAGCAATCGAGAACATGGCATCAAAACCCGGATGCAGTTGCGGGAAAATAAAACCAATATCGCCGCTTCCTCCCATCACTACATTGGGATCGTTTTGGCATTCTTCCATCAAGGCGGTGGGGTTTGCTTTGGTACGAATGACTTTACCATCGTGGCGACGGGCAATTTGCTCTACGGCGCTAGAAGCATGAATTGGTACTACTACCGTCCCTCTAGGATGGGCTGTTAAGATTGTATTTACCATTAACGCTGTCAGCAATTCGCCGCGAATCGGCATCCCCGATTCATCTACTAAAATTAATTGTTCGCCATTGGCGGATACTTGCAC
>JACCVJ010000057.1 GCA_013698215.1 Tatlockia sp.
CTGCGCTTCTATAGGTTTAATTGCTAACAACAAGTGCATTAAACTTTGTCCCATTTGCCAGCTAGAGGCGCGTAACTCGCTAGTTTCTCTGGCGGCGGATAGCCATGTATTCCAGTAACTTAAAGTGGTTTCATCCTTCGAGACTGTAGCCTGGTAAGCCCGTAACATTACCGCCGCTTCGATGCGAATTGCGCCATAACTTAGCTCTTGCTCTAACCAATGCTTAAGAGAGTGGTTACTACTAATTGCTCCCCATTCTACCAGCGTCTCTAATCCTTCTGAGTAACTATAAGCTCCTACAGGTAAAGCAGGGCTAACTAGCTGTAACAAGCTTAAAACCTGACTATCCATCGCTATGATGCTTGTACGCGCCTTGTTCAGGAAAAAATGGCTGAATTTCAGTAATTACCTCAAAGTTTAGCTGCTTTAGCATTTTTTGCAATACTGGGTCGGGTGCTAAACGTAAATAATGAGTAGAAATTTCTACAGGTACGTGACGATTGCCTAGGTGATAAGCAGCTTTGAGTAATTCTTTAGAATTAGTCGTAGTTACGGTAATAACTGGCTCTAATTTGGCGCTAACTCGCACTAAAGTAGTTTCAGCGTAGTCTTGCAACAAATCTCCGTCTTGCAGTACCGTTCCTCTAGGTAAGTGTAAGTAGACAATTTCTTTTTCTACCGTTGTAAAACGATGGCGGCTGCGAGTACGTTCTTCCGCCCTTAAAGCTAAGGTAAGATTAACTAAAATATCCCCATTTGGCGGCTTTATTTGCGTCAAAGTTAACATAATTAGCTTTAACCACGCAGACGGCGCAATTCTTGATTTACTCGTTTTTTAACGGCGGGATCGCTATTGTACCTATTTTTGATGGCGTTAAATTGCCCCACATCTAAACCATTCTCTCGAATCTTTTTGGCGGAAAACTCGCAAAAGCTTTCAAATTCATTGCGGACACCTTCGGAAAGATTAGCTAAAGCTTCTGGGCGATCGCAACTAACTTCTGGTACATTTCCCCCAGTCATACTACTAATTTCTTGTTGAGTATTTCGACGCTCCATTTCAATTGCAAACGCAGCGTGGGCAAATTTGGCAATATCGCTATCGCTAAATTCTTGGGCGTAAGCGGCGCTACTAAAAACTATACTTCCAAAACGCCCAGAAACGTCGGGCGCAACTCCGCCAAGCAAACCTAGAGACGAAAAAACTACCACAATAAGACTGCGCGACAACATCCGGTTGGGGTAAGAATTAATTTGTAAAGGGGTGAGCATAATTTCAGAGCTTGGCAAAACTACAACACCGGATCGGTATCATTATGTTTTGAAGTATTTTAGACGTTATAAGTTCCAGCGATTAATTGCCATAAAAGAAAGTTTATCGCTAAGTTACAGGAAAATTTGACTCAGTTGGATGACCTTAGTTTGCAGCATAGCCCTTTCTTCGGCTCCTTGCTTGAGACTAACTTCCAACTCCAGCAACAAAGGTAAAGTAGCCACAAGTTGCTCGACGCTAAGAGACTTTACTTCTTGCTGAAGAAAGTAAACGCGGTTAGGGTTGCCAATTTCTGCTGCTTGAGCAATTACTTTTTTATCGCGCTCTTGAGCCTCTGTCATCATTTTTACCCATAACAGAGTCCGAAATTGTCCGACTAAGGTAGCAACAATTTTTAAACCAGGCTCGTTACGATTGAGTAATTGTGCTACCAATGTTAAAGCCTGAGCGGTATTTCCCGAAGCGATTACTTTTACTAAGTCTAAGCTCGTTTGTGATGTAGCTTGAACTAAATTATTGACAATATCTATACTTATTGGGGTTTGAGAGTCACCTGCATACAAACGCAATTTTGTCAATTCATTGTAAAGTTGGCGGGTATTGTTACCTACAGATTGGGCTATTAAAGTTGTGCTGCTAGAAGTAAGTTTTACCCCGACTTCTTGGGCAATTTTTTCTACCTGCTGTACTAGCTGCTTTGTCTCCCAAGGCGGAATTAGGGCAAATTCCTGAATTTCGGCGTATTCTTTCCACAAAGCTGTAGATTTAAGCCTGCCATCGAGTTTATTGCGGCTAGTTAGTAGCAAAACTGACGTTTCGGGAACTACAGGCAAAGTACGCTTTAATTGGGCAAGTAGATCGTCAGGGCATTGTTGACCAATAGTAGTATTTACAAGCCAAACCAAACGGCTACCGCTTCCAAAAGGTGGAGTCATAGCTTGATTTAGCGCCTCAGTAGCCGCATCTTGAGTATCAGAGGTGTGTTGAGTATAGTTAAAACTAGCCCAGTTAGAATCGACAGTTTGAGCGCGCAATATCTGTACTGATGATGCGATCGCAAATTCATCATCTCCCCAATAGTAGTAAATTGGCATAAGAAAGTATTTGTTAGCTATACAAATTTTAAATGACTAATCTTGGCGTAAAATTTAGCAAGGGAAGCGAGGCGACGGATCTTGGATGACAATTATCAGACTTATTTAAACCGGGTAGCAAAGCTGGCGATGCCAGAAAATTATAAAACCCAAGTGCAGCACATCCACTCATCGCCGAAGTTTAAACCACTTCCTGGAGGTGGGAGACAAGCTGTAGCTTTCCCAGGTTATACCGTAATTGCGCCCCCTGCTCAGGAAGACAACCAAAACAGCGATTTCTATCAAAGTCTCCAGAGCTTCCAAAAACAGCTAATTGAACTCGCTCCGCAGGATTTAATTGTACCTGTACCGCCTGGTAGCCTTCATATTACCTTGGCAGATTTAATCTGGGAAAGTGCTTACTACTATGCCCAAGAAAATGTAGAAAAATTTGATATTCAATTAATTAACGCCATCTCAAAAATATTTGAGCAGTATCAGCAATCGAAAACTATAGCAACTCTGGTAGAGTGGCAAATTTTGGGCATAACTATTATGCCAAGAGCGATCGGTGTTTCTTTAGTACCCAAAAATGAAAATGCTTATAATCAAATATTAAACCTGCGTCGAGCAATTTATCAAAGCCCCGATTTAACAGCTTTGGGCATGGAACAGCACTATCACTTTACGCCCCATATTACGTTAGGCTATTTTGGGGAAGTTGCACCAAGCTTAGAGCGCGATCGCCTTAGCAAGACAATTAGCGAACTAAATCAACAATTGTCAGACTATCCATTGAAAATTTATCAAGCCGAGTTGCGGAAGTTTGATGATATGACGCACTATTACCGCGAACAAGATTGGTCAATTTTGACATTTTAACTCAGCGCCGTAAGTCCCGCGCTCTATCGCCTCGATGAGCGTCGGCATATAAGGCGGGCAACGACTCAAAAAGAGTATTCAATCTATATTTACCATTACAGTTGATGCGTGGTAAAGTAGATATATGCTGATTCTTAACTATACCTACCGAATTCATCCCGACAGCAACCAAGAGCAAATGGCGACCGAATGGTTAGAAATTTGCCGCCGCTCCTACAACTATGCTTTGCGGGAACTAAAAGACTGGATATCTTCTCGTAAGTGTCCAATAGATAGGTGTAGCTTGGAATCAGAATATATTATGCCTGCGTCTTATCCTTTTCCTGGATATCACAAACAACAAAATAACTTACCATCGGCTAAAAAGCAGTTTCCATTATTAGGTAAAGTACCAAGCCAAGTATTGCAAACCAATATTCGCAGGTTGCACGACGCTTGGGATTATTTCAAAGAGCGCGGGTTTGGCTTTCCGCGCTTCAAAAAGCATGGGCAGATAAAGTCCCTGCTATTCCCGCAGTTCGCAACCAATCCTCTAACGGGATGGCACTTGAGCTTACCCAAGCTGGGACGAGTACGAATAAACTTACATCGTCCGATACCTAATGGATTTGTAATTAAACAAGTCCGCTTACTCAAAAAAGCAATTGGTTGGTTTGCTGTAATTAGCATTCAGTCGGATGTTACGTTACCCAAAATAGAACATCCCTTTGGGCATCCTTTAGGAATAGATGTTGGGGTAGGAAAAATAGTCGCTACTAGCGATAGCTTTATTGAAAAAGGGCGCAAGTTTTTTGTCACTGAGCAACGTAAGGTGAAATCGCTACAACGCCGATTGTCAAAAAAACACAAGCGCTCTAACAACTACGATAAAGCTAGACTTAAGGTAGAAAAACAGCACAATCACATTGCTTTCAAGCGCAAGGATTACCACTACAAATTAGCCCATCAGCTATGTGACATGGGGAATTCTATCTTTGTGGAAGATATAGACTTCCGGGTGATGGCAAAAGGCTTTTTGGGCAAGCATTCTTTAGATGCAGGATTTGGACAACTGCGCTCTATTCTTGAGTATGTTTGTACCAATAGAGGTAAATACTTTGGGACTGTAAATCATAGAGGGACAAGCCAAACTTGTCCTAATTGTCGAACAGAAGTGAGAAAAACTTTAGCTGATAGGATTCATAGTTGTCCTGAATGCAAATATACTTGCGACCGCGACGTGGCGGCAGCACAGGAAATCTGCAATCGGGGAATAGAAAGTAGTAGGCAGGGACTCTGCCGAACGGAAACCGTCTGTCAAGTCGAGGTGTCGGGGGCGATGAGCCTAGATAACTGGCGAACCGTTGGTAATATACCAACTTGGGCAGAAATGTCTCAATGTGAATTGGGAAGCCCGCTCTATATTACTCTTAGTAATTAGCGTCGGGAGATGTCACTTGCGGTATGCTGCCTATTCATCCCATTATGGTACAAAGTTTCGCCGCCATCGATGGCGAAATTGGATCGCACAATTTTAATCCCTTGGAGTATGCAATTATTCGGCGAGTAATTCACTCTACGGCAGATTTTGAGTTTAAAGAATTGATTTACTTTAGCACTGGCGCGATCGCCTCTGGAGTTGCAGCTTTACGTCGTGGCGTACCGATTATTACGGATGTAAGTATGGTTAAGCAAGGGATAACTAACTTAGTTGCTCAAACTTTTAATAACCCGATAATTAGCGCTGTAGAGAGAGTATCTGTCGCGCTTCCCGGCAAAACTCGCACCGAAACAGGTTTAATGGAATGTTGGCGAGAGTTTCCCGAAGCAATTTACGTAATTGGCAATGCTCCTACAGCGCTTTTAGCTCTATGTAATCAGTTAAAATCTACCTCTGTTAATCCAGCCTTAGTAATTGGCGCACCCGTTGGTTTTATTTCGGTTGTAGAATCAAAAGCCGCTTTAGCAAATACTCCGGTTAATCAAATTCGGATTGATGGGCGCAAAGGTGGATCTCCTGTCGCCGCAGCGATTGTTAACGAGCTAATTGCGATCGCCTGGGACATCTAATGTAGAGATATTGCGCTGCAACGTCTCATTACTGTAGGAGTTAAGATTTTGTGAAACAAATCCACGTAGTCGGGATTGGTTTAGATGGCGCTGTGGGGCTAACAGACGCAGTAAGGGAGATAGTTAGTACAGCCACATTATTAATAGGTAGCGATCGCCATTTAAGTTATTTTCCCACCCATCCCGCCAAGCGCCTAACGTTGGGAGATTTTACCCAAGCAATTAATCTAATTCTTACCTCTGTAGATGAATGTATCGTAATTTTAGTTTCGGGAGATCCTTTATTTTTTGGTTTAGGGCGACTGCTGCTATTAAAATTACCCTCAGAAAATCTGACTTTTCACCCGCATTTATGCGCCGTACAGTTAGCTTTTAACTCTATTAAAGTCCCCTGGCAAGATGCCTGTTTTGTAAGCGTTCATGGGCGTTCTAGCGACCAACTGATTCAAGTTTTGCAGCAAGGTAAAGAAAAAATTGCCATTTTAACAGATGGGATTAATACTCCAAAGGCGATCGCGCAATTGTATTTAGCTTTAGATTTACCTACTAATTACAAATTCTGGGTATGCGAAAATTTAGGCGGCGACAAAGAGCAAGTTAGTTGCTTTTGGGCTTCAGAATTAATTGAGCGAACTTTTGCACCTTTAAATGTCGTTGTTTTACTTCGCCAGGAAACAAGGGATTTAGACATTACACAATTACCGCACTTTGGCATCAGCGATCGCCATTATTTAGGTTTTAGCGATCGCCCTGGCTTAATGACGAAGCGCGAAATCCGGGTTTTGGTATTGGGAGAGCTTGCTTTACAATCTCAACAAGTAGTTTGGGATATTGGCGCGGGTACGGGTTCAGTTTCTATCGAAATTGCGCGTTTATGCCCTAATTGCCAAGTGTACGCGATTGAAAAAACTGCCGTTGGTTACGGATTAATTACTGAAAATTGCCGCCGTTTTCAAGTAGATAATGTTGAGGCTATTCTTGGCGCAGCGCCGGATAGTTTAATCAATTTACCCAATCCCGATCGCGTTTTTATTGGTGGTAGTGGCGGAAATTTGGCGCAAATATTAAACCAGTGCGATCGCATCTCTCCCCAAGGAGTAATAGTTTTAGCCCTAGCTACAGTGGAACATTTAACGATGGCTTTATCTTGGTTAAGCGATCGCCAGTGGAATTACGGGCTATTACAAGTACAATTGTCTCGATCTGTACCTGTCGCCCACTTAACGCGCTTTTCTCCCTTAAATCCCATCACAATTATTACTGCAACCCCAGCCACAAAACCGCCCCAATAGCTAGTAAAAAACTAATCCC
>JACCVJ010000064.1 GCA_013698215.1 Tatlockia sp.
CTCTTTTGCACGGATTTAAGTAAATCTTGAGGATTAAGAATCGTACATACTTCCCCTGTAGCTAAAATAGTTGCGCCAGAAACATTACGGACTCGCTGGAGTAACTTACTTTGCGGCTTTAAAACTACAATTTGTTGATAAAGTAAAGCATCAACTAATAGCCCTAAGCGCTCTGTACCTACTTGCAACACGATACAAGGAAGCATTTTTGCAGTAGAATCGGCGGCTTTGGGGGAACTGGGGACGGTCAAAGGTAATTGCAATAAATCTGTCAACCAAGCCACTGATACAGGTTGACGATCTAACACAATTGTTTGACAACCATCGATCGCAAAAATTTCTTGACGAGCTACAAGTAGTGTAGTCTGTACCGAGTCTACGGGAATTGCATAGGAAACGTTATTTACTGCCACAATCAAGACGTGAGTAGTTGTCAGCGTGGTATTAAGCTGCAATTTGAAGGTACAGCCTAAGCCTTGACTAGATTCAATAGCGATCGCACCTTTAAGTTGTTCTACCTTGGTTCTTACTACATCTAAACCAATCCCTCTACCCGAAAGCTCAGTAACCTCTGTGCGCGTCGAAAATCCAGGCGCAAAAATCAAAGATTGAATTTGCTCTACAGACATTTTTGCCAGTTCCTCCGAAGAACAAACCCCACGCTGCAAGGCTGTACGTTTAATGCTTTCTGTATTCAATCCGCGCCCGTCATCAACTATTTCAATGCCAATACTGTTCCCTGAGTAATAACCACGAAGGCGTATTGTAGCAGTGGGAGGCTTGCCTAATTTCTCCCATTCTTGGGGTGTTTCAATGCCGTGATCGATGGAGTTACGAATCAGGTGCATTAGAGGATCTTTCATTTCCTCTAAGATGCGTTTATCGGCGGTAGTGTCTCCACCTTCAATCACTAAATTTATTTGTTTAGATTGCTGACTTGCCAAATCTCTCACCATGCGCCCAAACAGATTAAATACTGTAGATAAAGGCAAGAGTCGCAACGTGCGAATACCCGATTCTAATTCATTAGCGACAAGTTCGAGTCTAGCGGTATCTTCGTAAGCTTGACTTTTCAAGCGGTTAATTAAAATTCCCAAACGGTCTAAACGTTGTTCTACCGGATGATGAGAATGTATTTGTTCGTTGGAACTAGAATTAGCAGAAGTCTTTTCTAGATTATCTAGCGCCAAACGCTGCACAAAAGCATCTCGACTCCATTCGTCGTATAAAGTGACTATTTCCTCAATTTCTGTAAGGTGGTAAGCAATGCGAAGCTTGGTAACAGATAGTTCCCCAGCTTGAGTCATTAAAGTATCGAGTTTTTGGGGTTCAACACGGATTGTTTCAATTTGATAGCTACTTTCACCCGTTGCTACATCTTGCGCCGATGGTTCACTTGAGGCTAGATCGGGGAATAAGTCATCAGCTTCTAACAGTGGGGTAATATCGGGGAATAAATCGACCTCATTAGTATTAGGCTCAAAAAGTGCTTCCTGATCTTCTGTAGAGGTATCGGTATTCGCTCCCATCAATTGAGCTAACACATAAAAGACATTCACCCCTGAAGCTATCCCGGTAACGGCTTCGCGGACTATTTTCCGCATCGCATCTAATCCTTGATACAAGGACTCGCACAATTGGGGAGTTAGAACTTGCTCCTGTTTTTTGACGGCAACAAAAATATCTTCGATTTGGTGAATCAAAGTTTCAATATCATCTACGCCCAACATCCGCGCATCGCCCTTAAGGGTGTGTGCTTCGCGCAATATTTCTTCTAGAGTTGCCTGATCTTGGGAATTTTTTTCAAGCTGCATCAACCCATTTTCGAGGTTGTGTAAGTGTTCTTCACTAGAGGTTTTAAATAGGTTTCGTAGTTCAACGTCTTCAATCATCATGGCGTTGGGGAATGGGTAGGTTTTTAAGTAAATGTTTTAAACAACCGCTTGGAGTTGTTGGGCTGCGTCTTTGAGTTGCTGGGCGCTAGATTTGACTTGCGTGATACCGCTTGCGCTTTCTTTTGCACCTAAGTTAATAGAGTTCATCGCCGTTACTATTTGCTGGATGGCGATCGCTTGTTGTTTGGCACTTAGAGAAATTTGCTGGCTGTTTAAAAACACGTTATTAACCGAATCTGCTACGCCAGTAAAGGTTTCGGCAGTCTTTTGCGCTAATACCAATCCTTGATCGACTTTTTTTGTGCCTTCATCGGTCACCATCACAGTTTTATTAATCGCCGATTGAATATCGCCAACTAAAGTATTGATTTTTTCGGAGGATTTTTAGCTTTGATCGGCAAGTTTGCGAATTTCGGTTGCTACAACCCCAAACCCTTTACCATGTTCCCCCGCACGAGCAGCCTCTACCGCCGCGTTGAGCGCCAACATATTAGTTTGATTGGCTAAATCTCCCACTAAGGACGAAATTGTACCAATTTGCCTGGTTTGTTCGCTGAGGCGAATAATTGCGTTTGCTATTTCATTGACTTGCTCTTTGAGCGTCGTCACGCCTTTAAGAGTTTGCTGTACGGCTTGGGTTCCCCCTTCAGTAAGGATTAAAGTCAGTGAAGGGGTCGCCCCCTCCACTGCTCTACAAAACGGAACGTGATAGTTTCCCATCATTCCGCTCCTCAATAAAACGGCTGTTGTCATCAGAACGTCATTACCAACGTATCGTTAT
>JACCVJ010000087.1 GCA_013698215.1 Tatlockia sp.
GCGGTAGCAGTAGTTACAAGTGAAGATTTTTTACCGCCGATAGTGCGGAATCCCCTAGCTTTTACGATCGAGTTAATTGCCGCAATTCCTAGCGTGATTATTGGTCTTTGGGGAATATTTGTATTGATTCCCTTTCTTGATCCTTTTCAACAGTGGCTATACCAAAACTTCGGCTGGTTTCCTTTATTTAGCACTCAACCTGCGGGCTACGGAATGCTGGTAGCAGGTTTAATTTTGGCAATTATGATTTTGCCAACTATGGCGGCAATTTCCCGCGAGGTGCTATTGGCAATTCCCAAAGAGTTGCGGAGTGGCTCAATGTCTTTAGGCGCTACACGTTGGGAAACTATTTTTGGCGTAATTATCCCGGCGGCGGCTTCGGGGATTCTTGGGGCGGCAATTTTGGCACTGGGACGGGCGATAGGCGAGACAATGGCAGTAACGCTTGTAATTGGTAACTCCCCAGTGATTAGTCCTTCGTTGCTTGACTTGGGTTATACAATTCCAGCGGTGATGGCAAATGAATTTGGTGAAGCCCAAGATGATTTGCACGTCGGCGCACTCATGTACCTTGCCTTAGTTTTGTTTGTTGTGACTTTGTTTGTAAATATGGCGGCGGTTTTGATGGTGCGGCTGATTGGTCGTCAACAGCAAAGGTAAATTATTTAATTAAAATATATGTCTGCAAGCTATCCCCAAAAATTAGATACATCAATAATTGGCGAAATCCAAAAACCCTTGTCGCCTTATCGGACAATATTCGACTATGGCATGAGTGCGATCGCCTTTATCCTAACTGGTATTGCTCTAATACCGTTAATAGCGATACTGGTAGAAATTCTCCGCCAAGGATTGCCCCACCTCAAACTCGAAGTATTTACAGCCTTACCCGCGCCACCGCCGATATTACCTACAGATCCTAACGGATTTGGGAATGCGATTGTCGGTACACTGATGATGGTAGGAATTGCTTCGCTAATAAGTATTCCTGTAGGGGTAATGACTGGGATATTTTTATCAGAGTTTGGTCAAAATTCGGCGATCGCTAATGCTGTACGATTTATTACTACTATTTTGACTGGTGTACCTTCAATTATTGCTGGTGTGTTTGCTTATGGCGTACTGATTCTCAACCACATTACCCAATTTTCGGCAGTAGCAGGCGGTTTTGCTCTTTCTGTAATCATGCTGCCGATTGTTGCTTTAACTACCGAGCAAGCCCTAAAATTAGTACCTCAAAATCAACGTCTTGCTTCGGCGGCTTTAGGTGCTAGTCGGTTTCAAACTACGTTTAAAGTTGCGCTGGCGGCGGCAATTCCAGCGATGACTACAGGAATTTTGTTAGCGGTAGCTCGTGCGGCGGGTGAAACTGCGCCTTTAATTTTCACGGCTTTATTTAGTGACATTTGGCCACAGGGATTATTTGAACCTAGTCCAGCTTTGTCAACGCTGATTTATAAGTATGCTCAATCTCCTGATGTAACTCAAAATCAGATAGCTTGGACAGCTTCGGTAGTCTTAGTTGGTCTAGTTTTGTGTGTCAGTATTCTTTCGCGGTTAGCTACCCGCCCACGTTTGAATAGTCGTTAAATTATTTCTCCTCAAGACGAAGTTGTAACTGTAGTATCTATCCCTATGAACAAAAATAATCTTGCTCCAGAATCATCGATTCCCGCACTCCGAGCCAAAGATTTAAGCTTTTACTACGGAAATCAAAAAGCGCTCGAATCAGTGTCAATGGATATCTATCAAGGACATATAACCGCAATTATTGGCCCTTCAGGTTGTGGCAAATCAACATTTATCAAGTCTCTCAATCGAGTCAGTGAGTTAGAGAGTAGTAATGTCAAAGTTGAAGGTCAGGTAGAATTTTTTGGGCAAAATATCTATGCAAGTCGCGTTAATTTGAATCGTCTGCGGCAGCAAATTGGGATGGTATTTCAAAAGCCGAATCCGTTTCCAATGAGTAATTATGACAATGTTGCTTATGGAGTGCGAATTGCTGGTCGTTGTAGCAAAACGGCGTTGGATGAAATTGTCGAATCGGCGCTAAAAAGTGCTGCTTTGTGGGATGAAGTCAAAGATAAGTTACATAAGTCGGCATTAGGGCTTTCGGGTGGACAACAACAGCGCCTTTGTATTGCTCGTGCTTTAGCTGTGAAGCCAAAAATTTTATTAATGGACGAACCCGCTTCAGCCCTCGATCCGATCGCTACAATGAAAATAGAGGACTTGATCAAAACTTTGCGATCGTCGGTCACGATCGCCATTGTGACTCACAATATGCAACAAGCGGCGCGGGTTTCTGATTACACGGCATTCTTCAGCACTGATGAAAGCCGAATTGGGCAGATGGTAGAATTTGGTTCTACAACTCAAATTTTTTCGGAAGCAACTCACTCTCGCACCCGCGATTATGTACAAGGACGTTTTGGCTAATTTATGATTAATAATGTAATTTTTCGGCGGTTATTTTCTTGGGTGGCGATCGCCTTTACAATTTTATTGGCAACAACAAGTAGCGTCCAAGCTGCCAATCTACCAAACGCAATTATGTATCGAGATCCAGCCTGTACTTGCTGCGGTGCTTGGATGAAACACTTGCAATCTCAAGGATTTAAAGTAAAAAATGTTCCCACTGCTGACATGATTACTTTTAAGCAGAAACACGGCGTAACCGATGATTTAGCCTCTTGTCATACAGCAATAATTGATGGCTACATTGTTGAAGGTCACGTTCCTAGCGACGATATTAAGCGATTATTGGCACAAAAACCCGATAATATTAGAGGTATTGCAGTTCCCGGTATGCCTGTAGGTACGCCAGGAATGGAAATGGGCGATAAAAAAGACTCTTATGCTGTAGTTTCTTTTGATAAAAGAGGACAAACTAAAGTTTTCAAACAGTACTCATTTTAATATATGCAGCAAGAAAAAATATTGTGGTTAGTTAAAGGTGTTGGCGGCTTGCTGTGCATTGGTTTAGGCTTAAGCGTCTTTGGTGAAGCTTTGAGTCGAAAAATTAGCGGCGATGGCTGGTTTTGGATTGGTACAGCAAGTCTAGTAATATTTAACTTTGGTTTATGTTTGATGTTTGATAGCCATAATCATCAGACCCGATTAACAAAGTTGAAACAAGAAAACTTAGTCTAAAAATCGTCATGAAAAATAGATTTTTTTAACGACTTTAATAAAAATATAGTACAGATCCATTTTGGCTTTTGAAACTTGCATAGAGATTATTTATCCGCTCTAGCGGAGGCGATTTCACCCTTCTTACACTATTAGCAAAACTTAAAGAAGTGGTGTTAATTCTTCTTGATAATTAAATGTAAGCTATGTTTTAAAACGGTTTCAGCCCAAAAAATAGCAATTAATCGTGTCCGGCTACGGTTATACATTGAACCACAATGGGGCATTGCATGATGAGAGCGCTCAATTCTTATTATTGATATGCGATGTTAGTAAAGGCGACATATTATCTAAATAATTGATAAAATTGTCTAATGAATGGTAATGTTTTCACGGGTGCATCGTTTGAATTCAGAAAATAGTTTGGCTCGTGTAAACCTCAACCAGAAATTTCATGAACATCCGAATTCTCGGTAATTTTTGTAAATCTTCCATAGCACTGACTATTGCAGCAATTAGCTCAACTACTTTACCTGTCCAAGCAGCTTTGCTTGTAAGTAGCAGGGGTGATAATTCTATCAAACAGTATGACGAAATAACAGGTACATATATCCGAGATTTCGTTACTGCTGGTAGTGGTGGGCTGCTGAATCCTCAAGGTTTGACCTTGGGAACTGATGGCAATCTTTTTGTTAGTAGCTTTGGTACTAATAGCGTTAAAGAATATAGCGGTACAACTGGAGAATATATTGGCGACTTCGCCTCTTCCAGTAGTGGACTGCTCCGTCCTGAAGGTTTAACTTTGGGTACAGACGGTAGTTTATTTGTTGTTAGCAATCGTATTCCTGGTACAGAAGTAGGAATGCCCGGAGCAGAACAACGACGTAGCGGTGTATTGCAATATGACACCATTACAGGGGAATTATTAAATACTATCTCTACGGGTTCTGTAGGTTTGCCTTCAGGACCACAACCTGTGGATGTAGTTATTGGCGGACCAGATAGCACTCTATTTGTCAGTTCATCTAGCGCGCGCTTTAATCCTGGTTCTGTTTCTGAATACGATCCGACCACTGGCGCTGGTATTGGACGCAACTACACTATTTCTGATCCTAGTGCCTTAATAGGTAGTAGTCCAAAGGGTTTAGCTATTAACGACAACTTTCTTTTCTATACCGAGTCTTCGTCAGTTGGTCGCTATGACTTAGTAAATAGAATTATCGATCCGCTCTTCGTTGATAGGAATAGTGGTGGATTAAGCCAAGGTGTAGACGTAGCTATTGGCGGGAATGGTAACTTGTTCGTCAGTGACTCTGGTACTAATAGTATTAAGCAATACGACGGTGGAACAGGAGACTTTTTGGGGGACTTTATTACTTCTGGTAGCGGTGGTTTATCTAGCCCTAGTTATCTAACTACTGCTAATGTACCTGTTCCCGAACCTTCTTCTGTATTAGGCATAGCCGCACTTGGTGGTTTATTCGTAGGTGGTGCTTTGCAGCGTAGGGTAAACAGCCGTAAGAAACCATCTATATAGACAGAACTAAGTC
>JACCVJ010000122.1 GCA_013698215.1 Tatlockia sp.
CATACTTTGCCCAAACGCGCACCTGTCTACCGATGCGATCTTGGATGGCTGGCAGGGGAATTAAAGGCGTATTCCCTTCTAAGAGGGTGATAACAGGGGTTTTATCAGTTACAGGCAGGTAAGGACGATAGGTTTCTATAAGTCCAGACCAAGATTGTTGAGAAGATGTTAGGGGCAAGCTTAAAGTCGTCATTCAATCGGGGGAATTGGTAGCGATAGGGCAAAAGACATTAAACTTTTACTCTACTTAGTGTACCGCGATCGCTTCTGTTCTAAAAAAATCTAACATCGCCCCTGCTGATCTTTTGAGCTTTGCGACAAACTTTTCGGGAATTATCTGATAGTTAGCGCAATTATGTAATCCTAGGTAATCTGGACTCTTATTTAAAGCAAAGGTGAAATCAATGGACGATAAATTAATGCTAATGATTCCTGGTCCTACTCCCGTACCAGAATCAGCACTACTTGCTTTAGCCAAACACCCCATTGGTCATCGTACTAGCGAGTTTAGTAATGTGCTAGGCGAAGTGACTCAAAACCTCAAATGGCTGCACCAAACCCAAAACGATGTTTTGATGCTGACAACTAGCGGTACGGGTGCGGTAGAAGCGGGAATGATTAACTTTTTGAGTCCAGGCGATCGCATTATCGTTGGTTGCAATGGCAAATTTGGTGAACGTTGGGCCGAAGTTGGGGAAGCTTACGGTTTAAATGTCGAACAAATTACTGCCGAATGGGGACAACCCTTAGATCCGCAACAGTTTGCTGACAAGCTGAGCAACGATACTGACAAGCAAATTAAAGCTGTAATTGTTACTCATAGCGAAACTTCTACTGGCGTATTAAATGACTTAGAAACTATCAACCGTCACGTCAAAAATCATGATTCGGCGTTGATGATGGTAGACGCGGTGACAAGCTTAGGCGCGGTTAATTTGCCTGTGGATGACTGGGGTTTAGATATAGTGGCTTCTGGTTCGCAAAAAGGCTACATGATCCCTCCGGGGTTGGGTTTTGTCTCTGTTAGTCCCAAAGCTTGGGAAGCTTACAAAACCGCAAAATTACCTCGTTATTATTTAGACTTAGGGAAGTACCGCAAATCTGCGGCTAAAAATACTACTCCTTTCACGCCGCCAGTAAATTTAATCATGGCGCTACATACTACTTTAGGGATGATGAAGGCCGAAGGCTTAGAATCGATTTTTAGTCGTCACCAAAGGTTAATGAAAGCTACCCGCGCCGCCATTAAAGGCTTAAATATGCCCTTATTTGGCGCTGATGAATTTGCAAGCCCCGCCATTACCGCCGTTGCACCCCAGGGAGTAGAAGCCGATCAAATTCGTTCAATTTTGAACAAACGGTTTGATATAGCAGTAGCTGGGGGACAAGATCATTTAAAAAACAAGATATTTCGGATCGGTCACTTAGGTTTTGTGAGCGATCGTGATATTTTAACTGCTATTGCTGCTCTTGAAGTTGCTTTGCGCGAACTCGGTTATGAAGGGTTTACTCCCGGTGGGGGAATAGCCGCCGCCGCTAGAGTTTTTGCCCAGTAAGGCTTTGATTGCATTAAAAAAGCGGGTTGAATCATTCAACCCGCTTTTTATTTTTTGTAGCAATAGATAGAAATTTTCTCGATTTTTGCCTAGTCAGCATCATAAATTAAGCACCATCGATTTTGACTTATCTTTTTACCCCTACCCAATTAGTACGATTTAAGCCGCCTCTAACCAGTCGTAAATTCTATCCAATTGCTCTAGCGTAACTAACCCGTATTGCCAAAGAATCATTGGTAACGGGCCTGGATCTTGCTCTCGATGCCTTAAAGCAACAGCAACTTCGGCGGTGGAAATTGCCAAATCCTCCTGCAAAAAATTGATAAACCGTGTGTACTTTGAAGGAGCCATTAACTTTTCACCTCTTGAAAAGACTTTTAATTTTGTATTTAGACTTAATAAGTATTTCTTAGTTTGACCTAGGAAACCGACTATTTCTTGTCTTAGTAAGTGCTAGTAACCTGTAAATACCATTGATTGCTTACGGTGTCAATATTCTTACAAATTTGAGCGCGGAATAAGATTATAACTTACCTTGCTTTAATTTGACTAAAAGTAGGTAGATTCTTTTATACCTTAGAACGAAATACCCCTTATCTATAATAAGGAGTATTTTTTACAAAACTATTAATTACTAGCGATTACAAATAAATATAATTGGCTACTTTTTTACGGGCAAAAACTTAATTTCAACGGGTGCGCCTACATTTAAGCCTAATTCTTTTGCTCTACCGCCGCGAAGTTCAATGACGCGATCAATCGGTATTCCTGGCCCATAAGTAGGACAGAGAGTAGTATTACAAGGAGGTACGGCAGCCACAATTGCTTTTACCTTGCCATCTTTAACAAAAATCATATCTAGAGGAATGACAACATCTTTCATCCAAAACCGGACGCTTTGGGGCGGATTAAATTCAAATAGCATTCCGCGATCGCCCGCTAAAGTGGTGCGGTACATTAGCCCTGTAGCTTGCTGTGCGGCGGTTTTAGCAACTTCTAGTCCCACAATGCGACTTCCGATCGCAAATTGAGCCGAAATCGGCAAGCTTTGCCCCAAAGCTGTTGTTTCTGGCATAGCGGTAGAAGTAGAATCGCAACCCATCAACGTCATACTTAGCATTATTCCAATTACCGCCAACCAACGACTCACCGATTTGCCCCCAATTTAATAAGCTTCTCTTAAAACGTAGCCTACGCCGCGTACGGTTTGAATCAGGCGTTTTTGACCTTCATCTTCTATTTTCAAGCGCAGGTAACGAATATAAACTTCAATGACATTTGATTCGCCCCTAAAGTCGTAGCCCCAAACATTTTCTAATATTTGTTCGCGGGTTAATACTTCGCGGGGATGTTCCATTAAATACTTTAGCAATTCAAATTCTTTCATGGTCAGATCGATCGCACGTCCGTGACGAATAGCACGGCGAGTAGCTAAATCAATGCCCAAGTCGCCAAACCGTAATTGTTCTGTAGCGGCGGGTTCTTGCAAGTACAAACGCACTAATTTTAAAAATTCTTCGGAGCGGTAGGGTTTAAGAAAGTAATCATCTGCGCCCGATTCTAAGCAAGCTACGCGATCGTCAACAGTATCCCTTGCCATTAATACTAGCATTGGCTCTTTTGCGCCAGTTTTCCTTAATTTTTCACACAAATTTAGCCCTGATTCTCCGGCCAGCATTCGATCGACGACAATTAAAGCTGGATGGCGATCGCGCGCTTCGTGGATTCCTCTAGCTGCATCATTTGCTACCACTGCTTCATAGCCCGACGCTTGCAAGTCGAGACTGACTTGCGATGCTAAAACTTCGTCTGTCTCAATTACCAACACGCAGGTGTTGCGTTCAACAGTTGTAATCATAATTTTATTGGCTTAAGGCTAATTAACCGCCAATCCTTGATTGTGGTTTTAATCTAACTCAAACAACAATTTAAACCAAGTTTATTTTAAGTTGCTTAAGTATTAATACCTATTATACGCCTAAACTTAAGGAAGTTCCACCGAAGTAGGTTTGGCGATGTGAGCTAAACCCCAGCCAAGTTTTTCGCGTAAGATGCGGAAAAACTCTGGAGATTGCAGGCGAATAAATTTGGCAGCGTAGGGCGACTTTTCGATCAGTACGCGATCGTCGGGAAATACAAAGCAGCCAGCATTCCCATCAACTACCATAACTAAACGAGTTGGATTAGCTGGAAAAACTGTAACAACCTCTGTATTTGCAAACACTAAAGCTCTAGAAGCTAGGGAATGGGGACAAATTGGTACTAATTGCAATACTGGCACTCCCGGCGTTACCACGGGGCCGCCAGCGCTTAAAGAATAAGCTGTAGAACCCGTTGGCGTAGAGACAATGATCCCATCGGCGGCAATATCGACTGGAGCATGACGACCGATCGCAATTTCAAAATGGCACATACTGGTTAAAGGTTCTCGATGCAGCACCATTTCATTGAGACAAAGAGCTTCCCAAGCTACAGCACCTTGGCGAATTACTTGCACCGTTAGCATTACCCGCTCCTCAATCTCGTATTCCCCCTCCATCACGCTGTCTAAGGCTTCGGGCAACGTGTTGACGTAGGTTTCGGTCAAAAACCCCATATGACCGCTATTGACAGCTAGTAACGGAATACCCACCGGGGCAACTTGGCGAAAGGCTGACAGCACCGTACCATCGCCGCCTAAAACTACGGCAAAGCTCATCTGTGCGTCGAAGCCTGGAGGAGTCAAACATTCTATGGGGGTATGATATACGGGACTTTCTGGCGTAGCATAGCCCAAAATACCACCCATGCCAGTAGTCATACAAACATCGCAACCAATAGCTATCAGTTTGTGTTGTAATTCGTGAGCAACTCGACGAGCTACGGGCTTTTCATCATTGTATATGATGCCTATTTTCGGCACTTGCACGCATCCAAATTAAAGCTAGGCTTAATGTTAGTTCGATAGTTGCACATTTTGGAGTCAATTATTCTTAAGGCGATCGCCTGTTAAGGGCGTAAAACTAAAAATAACAGAGGTTGAATTAGGATTTATTAAAAGGAGTCTTTTTTTGAGATTTCTTTTTAGTTTTTAACTTTTCATAGTCTAATTCTTTAAGTTTTTTCATGATTCTGGCGAAATACTCTTGCATATAGCTTTCTAGCGTAGTAGTTTCCTCAAGATTCACCTGGAATGCTTGATATACGTCTTCCATCGGTGCAGTGATGGGTTTACCCGTTGCTAATACTTCCGCAAAAGCTAATCTGTCAGACAAATTCCAACCCCATTGAAAAAACCGGGATACATTGCGTACCGTCCGCAGTAAGTTTATGGGCATCCGAGTTATTCGCGCATCTTGTCCTGATAATCTTTCGCACAAACTAATAATTTCCTCCGCACTCCAAGGGCGAGTACCAACTAAAGGAAAAGTTTTGTTTTCAGTTTCCGGCATTTTCAAAGCGCGGACGGCAAACTTAGCAATATCTTGAGTATCCATGTAAGCGACGGGAGACGATTCGCCAGTAATCCAGACTGCTTGTTTTTCTAAAATGGGAATAGCGTACTGACCAATTAAGCCTTGCATAAAGCCACTTAGCTGCAACACGGTGTAATTTAGACCAGATTGGACTAAAAATAACTCCGTACACCGTTTGATTTCCATTAACGGCACATCAGGGAACTTATCAGAGTCTAGGAACGAAAAGAAAATATAGCGTTCAATTCCTGCTGCTTTCGCCGCTTGGATTAAGGCAACTTTACCGTCCCAATCTACCTGTTTAATACTTAATGAATCTGTAGGGCGGCTGGTAGCAGCGTCAATTATTTGCGTAATTCCTGCGAGCGATGGCGGTAAAGTATCGGGATAACACAAGTTTCCTTGGACAATTTCGGCTCCCCATTCTCTCAAAAAGGCTGCTTTTTTTGGGCTTCTGACTAAACAGCGTACTTTATACCCCTCATCCAGAGCGCGGCGAACTACTTGCCTTCCTAATGTTCCTGTGGAACCGACAACTAATAAAGTCATGAGGGGTGATTTTGTGAATGTTAATTTTTATTAATAAAATCTTATCAAAATAAGCTTGACAAATATTAAGAGAAGGGAGAGAAAACCTAAATGCTTACTCAATCCCTCCTCTTGGTTGATTAGAGCGCTTCTTCTTCGTCACCTTGGATTTTGAGTAGAGCGTAGCCTAAGACTATGCCGACTAGGATTAAAGAAAAAGACAAAATAATGGCTGTAAACATCTCGCCGCCCATAAATAAATCCTCCGGTTGGATTTGGGAAATAATTAGATAGTCGTAATGTATCTTAAAACAATTTTATGGCTTCTATAGAGACAACAGACAGCGTTACTGCAAAAAAAACTTATCGTCCGCGCTTAGTATTGCCTGTAGGCGATCCAGCCGGAATAGGAATAGAAGTAACTTTACAAGCGTTGAACGATCCAGAAGTAACAAAGAATTGCGATGTTACTGTTATTTGCGATCGCCTCCAATTAACCGATCTCTACGATCGCCAAGATTTAGAGACGCAAAGGTATATAGATCCAAGCAAATTATCAATTATAGATATTCGTAGTAGCGGTCAAATAACTGTAGGTATAGGTAATGCTGCTAGTGGAGAAGTAAGTTTTAGGTACTTAGAGAAAGCGATCGCTCTTACTTTGGCGGGAGAATTTGACGGGATTGTTACAGCGCCCATTGCTAAATCTGCTTGGAAAGCCGCAGGTTACAATTATCCTGGACAAACCGAGCTATTAGCCGAACGATCAGGAGTAGAAAAGTTTGGGATGTTATTTGTGGGTACATCGCCCCATACAGGCTGGACGCTGCGAAGTTTATTAGCTACTACGCATATACCTTTAAGGCAGGTAGCAGACACCCTCACGCCGCAGTTAATGGCAGCTAAACTTGATTTGTTGGTAGAGTGCTTAGACAAATATTTTGGGATCACAAAGCCAAGAATTGCGATCGCGGGTTTAAATCCGCATAGTGGGGAACAAGGGCAGTTAGGGACAGAAGAACAGGAATGGATGATACCTTGGCTCAAACAGGAACGCGATCGCCGTCCAGGGTTAGTTTTAGATGGGCTAATTCCCCCTGATACAATGTGGGTAAAACCTGCTCAAGCGTGGTTTGGGACTATTGAGCCAGCAAAAGCCCATGATGCTTATTTAGCGTTGTATCACGATCAAGGTTTAATTCCGGTTAAACAATTAGCCTTTGATCGCGCTGTAAACACTTCTATTGGTTTACCCTTTGTTCGTACTTCACCCGATCA
>JACCVJ010000131.1 GCA_013698215.1 Tatlockia sp.
TACTGCTTAATTCTTAACCGAAAAGTATTGGGTCATGGACTGGAATACTCGCTCCGTCTAGAACTCAAGGTATTATAGCCCTTTGATCACTCCTCCGGTGCCAGATCCCTGGAATCCATTAAGAGCCTTGTTAGTTTAATTAGTTTTACATTGTTAGGTATTGAAGAAATTGGGATTGAGATAGAAAATCCTTTTGGTTACGATGCAAATGACCTCCCCCTCGATGCAATTTGTAATACTATGTTGCGTAATATTGAAGATTTAACAATCACTCCTACAGTTAGTAATTACACTCAGAACTAAAATAATTAATGCAATACTTCGTAGAATCCGATCATATTATTTCTTTAATTGACGAATACACGCAAGCAAAAACTTTATGGATAGATACTGAAGTTGCTGACTTTAAAAGTCGTAACCCTAAACTTTCTCTAATTCAAGTATTAAATAGTTATTCTGATAATTTAAAAGAAAATGTTTGCATATTGGACGTTTTAGAAAGTCCAGAAATTACCGATATATTTATAAAAACGATTATGTTAAACCCAGCAATTGAAAAGGTTTTTCATAATGCTAAGTACGATTTAAAGTTTTTGGGTAAAAACAAAGCTGAAAATGTAACTTGTACGTTGGAAATGGCGAAAGATATCCCTTATTATTTATTACCTTTACCCAATTTATCGCTAAAAACTTTAGCCGAGTCTCTTTGTAACATTGTTGCTGTAGACAAAAGCCAGCAAGCTAGTAATTGGGGACAAAGACCTTTAACAGCTACTCAATTAATTTACGCAAATCTCGATCCGGTTTACTTATATATGGTGCATCAAAAACTATTGCAACTAAAGTTAGTAAGTAATCCTAATCCAAATAACGAAAATATTGCCACATTAACTGAACGTTATCTAAAACTAAAGCAACAATTGCAAATTATCGAATCAGAATGCCACCATTTTGACTCTAGATTAAAAGCAGCCATGCAAGCGCAAAATGTTTCGGAAACTAACAGTTTAAAAATATCTTCTGTAGAACGACACACATTTAAAGTAGAGTTTAATCAGTTAGCAGAAATAGCAAATCAAAATGGTGTTAATTTAGATTTTCCAATTACATTAACTCAAAAATTGCAAAAAGAGTTAGGAGAAATGTTAGACCAATTAAATCTGCAAGAAGAAGTTTCTAGTAGCTGGCGTTTAACTGTAAAACCGCTAAAAAGCGAAGAAGATGAGGAGTTTTAAAACACATTTTTCTTTTGCTGCAAGTAGATTTTTCTATAACGAGTTGATAAAAATATAATCAGCTTTAAGATTGATGTTTGTAACTAAAAAATTAAGATAATAGCTTAAGTAGAGTGCAACAATAAAAGTATGACTGAGACATTTAAAAAAGGCGACAAAGTAGAATGGGAAACCGCCCAAGGTACAACTGTAGGCAAAATTAAAGAAAAACTCACATCACCCATAGAAATTAAAGGACACCATGTTGCAGCTTCCGAAGAAAACCCGCAGTATTTAGTCGAAAGCGAGAAAACAGGTAAAGAAGCAGCACATAAACCGGAGTCATTGAAAAAAGTGAAAGAGTAGAAAATTCAATTATGAGTAAAGATACTGAAACTGTCATCAAAGATTTTAAACAAGCCGTAAATATGACACCAAAAGAGATTGAATCTTGGCTAGAAACCGAGGAATCAAAGGAAGTTGGACAAAAAGATGGTAATGATGAATCAATCGGTCATAAATCTGGGCAAAAAATTATTGATATCTTGCAGAAAAAGCCAGACAAATATAGCGATGATGACGTAGCACACATGAAAAAAATAATTAGTTACGTGCATCGACATAGCGCTCAAAAACCTGCAAAGGATATCGAACATTCACGCTGGTTGTACTCTTTAAAAAACTGGGGACACGATCCTTTAAAATAATGCTTGAAGTTTATCCTATGGCATACTCCGTATACTGTCTTACATAGGGCGCATGGTATGCCAGTACAATGTCTTGCTTGGGTACTCCTAATGTTACCAATTGCTCGGCGATCGCATCTTCTGTCCCATCGTGCTGCACCCAAATTTTCCCATTTCTAATATCTACGTGCAGTACGCAGCCATAAATACGAGTATTACTATTTTTCCAGCCTACATTTATCAGCAAATAGTGATCGCTTTGTGGATCGAAAATTGTTTGACTTTCTACCGGATCGTTTTTTGAGCGTAGTTTAGCTCGTTTTTCTAGAGATTGCTGAATTAGTTGGCGGTACAAGTCTAGTTTATCCATTGAGCAACTTACTGTTTTGCTATTTTGTACAGAGAATTTTTTGCCACCTATAAAAGTAAAAAAGCATTTTTTGGTAGTGTAGGACAAAGTTGAAGAACTTGATTTATTTGTTCCGCAGCAGCCATACCCGATCGCATTGCACCTTCTAAATTAAACCCTCCACACCAATCACCGGAGCATACTATTGGTTGAGGTGTATGAGCATTTAAGCAATTATCGGCTAAAGGTATCGTTGGAAAAGCATAACGCCAACGGTCAATTTGCAGCCAGTCGGGATTAGCAAGTTCTGGAAACAATTTAGCCGCTTTATTGAGTAATTGTTGTCCTACAGGTTGTAAATCTTCGGTATCGATACAAGTTTGAGCGAATTTAGCAGCGCTGTGGAAAACAAAAATAGGCGTATTCATTCCCAAACGTTTGCTACTATCATTATCAATCCAAGCTATGGTATCGTCATCAATCACTGTCAGCGCTTGCCAAGCTGGTAAAGGCATATTAGTAGGATAGCCAGCAATAACGCTAATACAAGCAGAAAATTCCACCTTGCGCAAACTATCTAAAACTACTGGTGAAGCAAAGCTTGCTAACAACGTCAAAGCTTGCGGTGCGGGAATCGCCACAACTACGGCTTTAGCTACTAATTGGGTGTTACTGTTTTCAAATTGGAGATGCCAACAATCGTGATCGAGACTTAAACCAACTACACGCCTACTTAACTGGATTTCTAAATCTTTAGCCAAAAATCGGGCGATCGCACTCATTCCATTTGGGGCAGTATATAAAGGCACTCCTTTAACTGCTTTTAGCCCAAAATCAGCCCTAAATTCGTGTACAGTATCTGTCCACACTTGCAAAATATCTTGGGATTTGAGTAATTCAACAAAACTTGTGGTTAATTCACCATTAGCGATTAAATAACTCAGACCGCGATCGGCGCAAGTATCCTGTAAGCGGCGCGTAGTCACTCGTCCCCCCAACCCGCGCGACTTTTCTACCACAACTACCCGATAGCCAGCTTGTTGCAACTGCTGGGCGCAAATTAACCCCGACATCCCCGCGCCAATAATCGCAACATCAAACATAATTATTTAGTGGTATCTGTTTTAATCATATAATCGCGCCACCTTTAGCAA
>JACCVJ010000180.1 GCA_013698215.1 Tatlockia sp.
AAGCGGATAGCGCCCCCCTGAATTTGCCGCCGCGCGTCTCCATTACTTTTACACAAGCTGCTACCACTTAAAATATTTGCTAACTTGGTCGGAAACGCAATGGAAGAAAGAGAAAACTCTGGTACAGCAGCCGATTGCGTTGTACTACCACCAACTATTGATAAAGCTGCGCTTTGAGCTTGTAAGGCGGATTTTTTGCCGTGATATTGAGTAACAATGTTTAAAGCTAGGAGTTTTTGGCGATCGCGCGCCTGGGCTGGCAATTGTTCTACAGTTAAATCTGTCAACAGCTCAAAATACTGCTCTAGTAAGCTATCGGGTGTTTTTTCGAGCTTTGAGTACATGGTTAAAGGATCTTCGGATAATCCTACATAATTGTGCAGCGACTTAGACATTTTCTGTACGCCATCTGTCCCTAACAAAATTGGCATTAATAAGCCAAACTGGGGTGTTTTGCCAAAATGTTTTTGCAAGTCTCGCCCCACAGCGATGTTAAATTTTTGGTCTGTACCGCCTAATTCTACATCTGCGTCAATAGCAACTGAATCGTAACCTTGCATTAATGGGTAAAGAAATTCGTGCAGATAAATCGGATTTTCTTGGGTAAAGCGATCGCTAAATCCTTCTTTTGCCAACATTTGCCCTACAGTCATTGTTGACAGCAAGTTTAAAATTTCTGATAAATCTAATTTTGCCAACCACTGCGAGTTATACCGGATTTCCAACCTTCCAGGGGTGTCAAAATCTAGAATCGGTCGAACTTGGTTTAGATAATTTTGGGCATTTTGCGCTACCACTTCCTCAGTTAGTTGACGGCGTACTTCTGATTTGCCTGTCGGATCGCCAATTCTGGCGGTAAAGTCACCAATAATCAAAACTGCCGTATGTCCCGCATCTTGAAACGCCCGTAGTTTTCGCACAGGGATACTATGACCGAGATGTATATCTGCTCCCGTTGGATCGATGCCCAATTTTATCCGCAAAGGTCGCTTTGTAGTTTCAAGCAGTCTTTCTAAGCTTTCTTGGGGATTATTGCTATCTGGGCGATCGGGGAAAATTTCACTTGTCCCCCGATGCAGCCAATTATTACCTGTGCCAAGTTGGGAAACGGTTTCAACGTTAGTTATTTCTAGGTTTTGCATCCGCTCAACAGATTGTTTTTTCAACTCTAATGTAAACTTTTCTCTTAACCCCAAATTACTATTGGCTGCTTTTTTAGCTAAATTAGTTACATTCACTAGCAATTTACTTTTATTGTTCTGCTCGTCAACCTACTATAATTACAAAAATTAACTCTCTTGTCTCTGGAAATCTAGAGAAAATTTCTTTAACCAATTATTAAAAAAATCCTCTGCTACCACTACTACTAATCCTAATTATCTAAGTGAGGAAGTTAAGTAACTGTGTCAACTAGTATTATTCACAAAAAAGATCAAGGTAGCCCTAGTTTTAAGTTTGTTAGGGACATAACCAAAGTAACCGGGGGAACCCTGCTAACGATTACGATGTTGGGAAGTGCGATCGCGGCGGGAGGATTAGTTGGTTTAGCAATTAGCTTCCGTGACTTGCCCGATGTGCGAGTTTTACGCACCTATGTTCCGGCGGAGACTAGCTACATTTACGACATTAAAGGCAAGCTTTTCTCTAGTATTCACGGGGAAGCTAACCGCGAGGTTACACCGCTAGATAAAATTTCTCCCGACTTAAAAAGGGCAGTAATTGCGATCGAAGACAGCAATTTTTATTACCACAAAGGTATCAACCCAATCAGTGTCGGACGGGCGCTGGTAGTCAACTATCAAAAAGGTTCGGTGAGAGAAGGTAGCTCAACCTTAACTATGCAGTTGATGAAAAATGTCTTTCTCTCGCGCCAGCGTACCTTTAGCCGCAAACTAGCCGAGGGCGTATTGGCAATTCGGATCGAACAAATTTTGACCAAAGACCAAATTTTGGAAATGTACCTCAATCAAATTTATTGGGGACATAACAACTATGGCGTACAAACGGCTGCTCGTAGCTATTTCAACAAATCGGCCGGAACTTTAACCTTAGCTGAATCGGCAATGCTTGCAGGTTTAATCAAAGCACCTCAAGAATACAGCCCGTTTGTAGATATCAAAAAGGCAACCGAGCAACAGCATATAGTATTGCAGCGAATGCGCGATTTAGGCTGGATTACACCCCAAGAAGAAACCAAAGCCCGCGCCCAAAAAATTAAGCTAGGCAAAATTAAATCTTTCCAAGGTAGTGCAAGTCCCTATGTGACAAATGCCGCTTCCCGCGAGTTAATTCAACGCTTTGGGCGCGATGCAGTTTTAAAAGGTGGAATGCGGGTACAAACTACGATTGATGCCAAAATGCAAACTATGGCAGAAGAAACGGTTGTTACTTGGCATCGCAGGTTGCGTCGTCAAGGTGTCCGCGCCGATCAAATGGCTCTAGTAGCAATCGATCCGCGCACGCACTTTATTAAAGCCCTTGTAGGGGGTGTAAATCCTAAAAAGAGCGAATTTAACCGCGCAATTCAAGCTATTCGTCAGCCTGGCTCGGCGTTTAAGCCCTTTGTTTACTATACAGCTTTTGCATCGGGCAAATATACGCCCAATTCGATTGTTTCCGATACACCCGTCCGGTACAAAGAAGCTAGTGGTTACTATTATCCCAAAAACTACGATAACTCTTTTAGCGGATCTATGTCGATTCGGAAAGCTTTGGAAGTATCGCGCAATATTCCAGCAATTAAAATCGGACGGGCTGTGGGGCTGAATAAAGTGATTGAAACTTGCCGTATTTTGGGTATCAATAGCCCAATGGAGCCTGTAACGTCTCTGCCATTGGGAGCCATTGGCGTCACTCCTCTAGAAATGGCTAATGCCTATGCCACGTTTGCTAGTTATGGTTGGCAATCGGAGCCTACGGTGATTGCTCGTGTCACCGATAGCAGTGGAAATGTTTTATTAGACAATACCCCCAAACCGCAATTAGTTCTTGAGCCTTGGGCAGCAGCTTCACTAACAAGTGTCATGCAAGGGGTAATTAATAACGGTACGGGAAGAGCTGCCCAAATTGGTCGCCCCGCCGCCGGGAAAACGGGAACAACATCTTCTGAACGGGATATTTGGTTTGTGGGCTACGTCCCGCAACTGGCTACGGCTGTATGGGTAGGAAATGATAACTATCGCCCCTTGGGGCATGGTTCTACTGGTGGTACTTTTGTCGCTCCGATTTGGCGCGACTTTATGACTAAAGCTTTGAAAGGTATACCTGCTCAAAGCTTTCGTCCGGCTTCAGATTTTGATCGCCCTAGGAGATAGTAGAGACGTTGCATTGCAACGTCTCTACACTCCCTTTTCTAACTCAGCTTTCATCCGCTCTAAGGTAAAGTTCATTTGGTCGAACATTTGCTGCGGAGTCACACCAAATTGATTTAGCTGG
>JACCVJ010000190.1 GCA_013698215.1 Tatlockia sp.
GAACGGGTGTAACTGGCGGTGGGCTGACAACTACCGAGGGACTTGAAATTATCTCTTTTACGGGCGCAATATTACTGGGATAACCGTTAGAGGGTGCGCTTACTCCATGACCATTAGCAGGAGAAATTGCATTATGAGCGTTGGAAGGTGCGATCGCATTGTGACCGTTGGCGGGAGAGATTGCTCCATTTCTAACTTGCGGTACATAACCTGTTTGGGTTGCACCAAGAAACTGTTTCATTACTTGTTCTTGGACGGTGAGAAATTGCCGCATTGTTTCTTGATAAGCCTGATAAGCGGCTAAAGCGGTTTCTGCGGACATAACAGGGCGATTATTTACGGGCGGTTGCTGAGAATTCATGATTGGGGAGGGGGGAGAAATTTTTGCCGGAGGACTAGCTTTTGGCGCGGGAGGTTTCGCAAGCCCCTTAGCGATCGCTTGGCTTGCGGTTACTTGAGTTAAGGGCGGTAAAGCGCCGCTATAACCTACAGCTTCAGAAATCGGTCTAGCGCTACCTCCATTAATCAACCAAGTTGTAGGCGAGGGGGTTAGTTTGCCCGTTGACTCTACTAAATTTGTCAAATCTAGCTGTCGCACATCGCGCCCTGCAAATAAGGCGGTCAATTGCATCTCAACACCACTCTTTATTAGTATTCCCAAAGCAGAGAGGAAACCTTGCATTCCTCCACCTTGTCCATCTAAAGACACGGCGGTATGCTCAAAACCCGCTAAGATTTGCCCAACTAAATTAGTCAAAATACTTTTAGGGCCTAACTCAACAAAAATCCGCGCTCCTTGGGCGTACATAGCATTTATTTGGCTCATAAACTGCACCGGGCTTAGCAGTTGCTTAGATAATTGTCCGCGAATTGCCTCTACATCCTCATCGTAGGGAAGGGCGGTAGCATTGGCGTAAACGGGGATGCGGGGAGACTGCATTTTGACAAGTGCGACTTCCGGAATGAGTGCCGATTGTGCCGAAGCGACTAATACCGAATGAAAAGCCCCCGCTACAGGCAATAACCGTGCGACAATTCCTAACCCATTTAAACGGTCTACTACTTGCGTTACAACGGACTTATCTCCAGATATTACGCATTGCAATGGGGCATTTTGGTTAGCAATTACTACCCCGTCAATTCCTTGCAAGTGTTGAAGCAAGTCTTCACGAGTAGTTTGAACTGCTGCCATTGCGCCAATAGAAGCGGCGCAAGCTTCCGCCATTACTCGTCCCCGCGTTGCTGAAAGCTGCAAAAAGTCGGCTCGTTCTAAAACTCCCGCACAGTGTAAAGCTGCATACTCTCCGTAACTATGACCGCAGACCATGCTAGGAAAAAGTTGTAATCGTTGCATTAAATCCATAAACCCAGCTTCAATCGCGCCAATTGCGGGTTGAGCAATTTGGGTATCCATCAGCCGTTTTTGGTCTAGTTTTTCTTGCTCCTCGGTGTAACTGCTAGGTGGATAGATAAATTGGCTTAAGAGCCTATCGAAGCATTTTTGTAACTGGCGATCGGCCGTTTCGATGCTGTTACGCATTTCATTAAAATACAGCGCCGCTTCCCGTACCATATTGGGGTACTGCGCCCCTTGACCGGGAAATAAAAACGCTACTATGGGCGGAGTTTCCGGCAGATTTTTATTTAATTGAATATGTGGCGGAAGTTCTTGGTTAGTTAAAACTAGCTCTAAGGATATTTTTAATTGCTGTAGGTCTTCTGCAACGATTGTTAAACAAATTTTCCCTGGTTGCGACTTAAGCGCGTAACTGTAAGCTAAATCAGCAAGCCGAGGTGCTGCACCCGCCTTTAAAGCTGTAAGCAGGCTAGTTACTTCTTTAACCAAAGCTTCATAACTAGGTTCAATCATTACTAACAATTCCCTTGACCACGCTTTAGATCCAGGCGCAGTTTGTCTAAATTCTCCCCGGTGTTCTTCTAATACGGCGTGAAAATTTGTGCCACCAAAGCCAAAAGCACTTACACCGCCACGACGGGGATAATTAGGCGACTTTAACCAAGGACGAGCTTCTTTTAATAAATAAACTGGACTGTCAGCATCAATAATTGGCTCTAAGGGATCTTCAACATTTAAGTGTGGTGGCAATACTTTATGGTGCAGTGAAAGGGCAACTTTAATTAACCCTGCTACCCCCGCACTGCTTTTAGTATGTCCAATAGCCGATTTAACTGAGCCAATAGCACAGGACTTAATTGCTGCATTTTCAGCTTTTAAAGTTGTCAAAGTAGTTTCAAGTTCAGCGCGATCGCCTGCTACTGTTCCTGTACCATGAGCTTCATACATTCCCAAGGTATTTGGGGAAAAGCCTGCTTTACGATAAGCTCTTTGCAAGGCGCGCATTTGTCCAATGGGTCTTGGTGCGGTCATCCCTAAGCCTTTACCGTCGCTGGAACCCGCCACCGATTTAATTACGGCATAAATGCGATCGCCATCTCTAAGCGCGTCCTCTAACCGTTTTAAAACTACCATCGCAATCCCTTCACTAATGGCAATCCCATCGGCGGTTTTATCAAAACTACGAGATTTCCCTCTAGGAGATAAAGCTTGAGTTTTACTAAAACACAAGTAAGCAAAAGGGCTTTGTCCAGTATCGACACCGCCAGCAATCACTACATTACTGCGCCCAGTTTCTAATTCTTTGACAGCTAAATCTATGGCGGCTAAGGAAGACGCGCAAGCCGCATCTACAGTAAAGTTTGACCCACCCAAATCAAAGCGGTTAGCCACTCTCCCCGCAAGTACGTTTAATAGTACGCCAGGGAATGATTCTTCTGTCCATTCTGGCAAACGCTGCCAAACTTCGGGACTTGGATTATCAACTACGCGGAAAATTTCGGCTCTAGTGGCGTACTGTCCGCCCAAATCGCCAATACCACCACCAGCACCTAAGATTACTGAAGTATTTTCTCGGTCAAAGTTGCCCTCCCCATATCCCGCATCTTCTAACGCCCGACGCACAGCTTCTAAAGTTAGCAATTGAGCGGGTTCTATGGATTTGAGCGCCTTGGGTGGAATGCCATAGCGCAGAGGATCGAAAGCTACATCATCGATAAAACCGCCCCATTTTGAATAAACTTTATCTTTCGCTTGGGGGTCGGGGTCGTAGTATAGGCGATAGTCCCAACGTTCGGGGGGAATTTCAGTTACGGCATCTACTTTTTGTACCAAATTTTGCCAAAATTGGTCGGGATCTGGCGATCGCGGTAGCAGCGTACTCATGCCAATAATTGCAATATCTGAAGGCTGATTTGCAGGGCTATTGCTTGACTTTTCTGCTAAAACTTGGGCTAAAAATGCCTGATTTTTTTCTGCTACTTGTTCGTGCAATGCTCGGACGCTGCCTACTTGATGCTCTAAAGTAGCGACTTGTCCGATCATATACATTCCGGCATTTATTTGTTTTTCTACATCCACCGTTACAACTAATTTATCTTCGTTCCGCATCAAGCCTTTTGCGGCAATTCTCAATCGCCCTAAAGTTAAATTTTCTAGGGCATTTTTTACGTCTTCGCCGTTGCAACCATCATTAATCAAACGCCTGCGTGTTTTGTAGAATTCCGCAGCAAAGGGGGTGACAACACAACGGCTGGCGTGACCGGGCCCCGTTTCGAGGTTGATTGTTTGAGTACACGCCAAAGCTTGATTTTGAAACTCCGGTGCGATCGCCCCGCAAGCTACAGCCTCAGTTGTAAATAAATAAGCTGTACCCATTAGTACGCCTATCTTCATCCCTCGCGCTGCTAGGGGAGATGCCATCGCGCTTACCATCGCCGCCGAGCGCGCGTCGTGAATGCCCCCAGCAAATAATATCTGGATATCTTTAGCTACGTCTATTGGCACTTCTAGCAGAATTGCGATCGCATTTTCCCACAATACAAAACTGCTCAATGGCCCCACATGACCGCCACATTCGCGCCCTTCAAATACAAATCGTTTCCCACCTTGTTCTAAAAACAGTTTTAATAATCCAGGAGTGGGGACGTGAATATAAGTATCAATTCCCATCGCTGCTAATTGCGCCGCTTGATCTGGTCTACCGCCAGCAATCAGGGCAAAAGATGGCTTATTTTGGCTAATTTCCTTAATTTGCTCGGCTTTTAAAGCTAGAGGCGCAAAACCTAATAATCCTACTCCCCAGGAGCGTTGTCCTAGTAATTGCTTAGTTTTTGCTAATAATTCTTTTACTTGCTCTCCCTTCATCAGCGCCAAGGCTAGTAAGGGAAGTCCCCCAGCTTCAGCTACAGCTTGAGCAAATTCTGCTGTATCGCTAACTCTAGTCATGGGGCCTTGAACAATCGGATATTGGGTTTTGTGAGCGATCGCTAAGGGTGAACTTGTCCCCAATGGTTGCAATGAGTATGCCGTTGTTATTTGCTCTAGACTTGCCTGTAAAATTGCTTGAACGAGCTTTCCTGTCGTTTGATAGCGATCTTTTAACCTCGCCGCCATACTTACAGCTTGCCCAATGGGATAAGCTATTTCTCCTGGAGTACCCCAACCAATTAGCGCTTGCGCTTGCTTTTGCCAGTTTTTAGCCAATTCGGGGTCTTGGTCTACTTGCTCGACTAATTGTTGTAGTTTATTAATAACAGCAAAACCAGGGCGAGATAAAACACGACAACGGGCATTTAATCTTTCCCCAATTAGTACCGCTTCTGAGCCGCTCAAGTTAGTTAAATACTGCTGCCATTCTCTAGGTAGGGGAGACTCTGGCATTAACCATAGTTGATCGTCTAGCACTACCCCCAAAGCCCCCGCCGCCCGACAAGCCGCCGCCGTATATACTCCTATCCCGCCTTGAACAATTATAGGCAAAGATTGTTTTGCAAGTAATTTCTGCGCGAGGATGAATGCCGCATCTTCACTTACCCAGCCGCCGCTTTCATTTCCCCGCGCTACTAAGCCAGCAATTTCTACTTTTTTGCAACTATTTTCTATAACTTCTAATTGATTAATATCAGTTATTTCTAGCAACAATCGCCGCTTGGCGCTTTCGGGTAAAAACTGGAGTAATTCTAAGTTTTCTCCACTTACTATTAACCAGTGAAAGACTTGACTAATTTTTGTTAGTAAAGACTCCCTTGCAATTATCTGCTCTGCTTTTAATCGCAATCCTACCCCGCCTGGTAAGCTGGATAATTCTAACAATTTGTCTAAGTTTTCTTGGGCTAAATCTAGTTGATTATCAAGGCAAAACTCTAGGTCTAAGACCCCTACGCCTCCCGCTCTATTTGTGGAAACCGCATTCCCACAATGAGCAAGCCCTATTGGATTAAGTGAAAAACAGGTAAATTCCATATTTGTTTGCATTTTTATACATAAAAATGATTAAATTTATGCTAATAATCACTTATTATTTTTGTCTAAGTACCCAAAGCATTTTTACTACCAACGTTGGCAATAAAAAGTATTTGCCAAGTTATATAAACTTCAAGTTTTTTAGTAAAATTTATTTATCT
>JACCVJ010000225.1 GCA_013698215.1 Tatlockia sp.
CTGCCGATCTGTTTTTATAAAAGAGAGAAATTCATGTTTTTTCACAAGAAAGAGACTATTCATACAGTAGATATTAAAGAAGCCGATCCGCGTTTTGCTCAACTACTTTTAGAGCAATTCGGTGGAGCTACAGGTGAATTATCCGCAGCTTTACAGTACTGGGTACAATCTTTTCATATTGAAGATGCAGGCATCAAAGATATGCTCCAAGATATTGCCATAGAGGAATTTGGTCACTTGGAGATGGTAGGAAAAATGATCGAGTGTCATACAAAAAACGTTGACCAAACCGAAGCTTATAAGAGTACTTTGTTTGCGGTACGTGGTATGGGGCCACATTTTCTAGATAGTCAAGGTAATACTTGGACAGCAAGCTACCTCAACGAAGGTGGAGATGTAGTCCGCGATCTTAGAGCAAATATTGCTGCCGAAGCTGGAGCGCGTCAAACTTACGAAGCTTTGATTAAGTTAGCTACTGATGAAGGTACAAAAAAGACTCTTGTATATTTATTGACTAGAGAGATTTCTCATACGCAGATGTTTATGAAAGCGTTGGATTCGATGGGTAAATTAACCGATCCAATGTTTGGTAGTATTCAACCCGATGAAACCGTTGATATCTACTACAACTTATCATCTAATGGCAAAGATGAGCGCGGCCCTTGGAATTCTGAGCCA
Organism: Tatlockia sp.; assembly: GCA_013698215.1. GTDB lineage: Bacteria > Cyanobacteriota > Cyanobacteriia > Cyanobacteriales > Chroococcidiopsidaceae > Aliterella. The sequence continues at coordinate 679 of JACCVJ010000225.1, forward strand.
ACTTTCCGGTATATTGCCGATCCAGCCGTAGAAAGTCAAGCTAAGTAATTTACGTGATTAGCTTAATTTAACTAATATAAGTCAGCAGTATATATACTGCTGACTTATACTTTTTATGTTAAAAATATTATATTTTAGTATACAAATTTTTAAATTGGATGTTTAATTGCCAACCTAAAACGCAGCAAACTATACAGACTAAGTAAGATGCGATCGCATAATAAATAATATAAGTACAAATTGCAACTATATACTTACCTAATGCCTTCAGCTTATTTATTAGTAGCTCATGGGAGCCGCGATCCGCGTCCTCAAATTGCTATGGAGCAACTAGCTAAACTAATTTATCAACATAAGTTACAAAATGCCAATAGGGGCGAAAACAAAACTTGGAGCAGTGCTACTAATTCGCTTACAATCCTAGAACCATTAGTAGATATAGCTTACTTAGAGTTAGACCCGCTCCCTTTACACGAACAGATTAAACAAAAGTGCGATCGCGCGTTAGCTCACGGATGCGACAGATTGAAAATTTTGCCTTTATTTCTGCTTCCTGGAGTTCATGTCATGGAAGACATACCCGAAGAAGTAGCAAAAGCAAGGCAAATCAGCAGCCCAAAAATAACTATAGACTTACAAGCTCATTTAGGCACGGGGAAGGGCTTAATTGAGTTATTAACCCAGCAGATGGCAAATACTACCGTCGAAGCATGGATACTAATCGCTCATGGTAGCCGTCGCCCTGGCGCTTTAGCGCCTGTAGAAGAAATTGCCAGGAAATTAGGCGTATTTTCGGCTTATTGGGCTGTACAACCAAAATTAGAAACACAGGTAGAAAAGTTAGCTAATACTGGCTATCAAAAAATTGGCATTGTGCCATACTTCTTATTTGCAGGTGGGATAACTGATGCAATTGCTGCTAAGGTAAATGAGCTAAAAATACAATTTCCAGCGATTAATTTCCAATTATTTGAACCATTAGGCGCTAGTACAGAACTTACAAATTTAATTATTAATTTAATTGAGTAATGAACGATAACACAGAGAAAAAGTGTTTGGGAAAGGTTTACTTAGTAGGTGCGGGGCCAGGAGATCCGGGATTATTTACCCTTAAAGGTAAAGGACTATTAGAGGGTGCAGATGTCGTGGTTTATGATGCTTTAGTTAGTACGGCAATTTTGCAAATGATTAATCCTCAAGCTGAAAAATTAGATGCCGGAAAACGTCGAGGTCGTCATTCTTTAAGTCAAGCAGAAATTACTCAATTATTAATTAATAAAGCTCAAAATAACGCTGTAGTAGTACGTTTAAAAGGTGGCGATCCCTTTGTATTTGGTCGCGGTGGCGAAGAAATGGCAGACTTAATAAAAGCTGGAATAGTAGTAGAAGTTGTCCCCGGTGTAACTTCAGGAATCGCTGCCCCAGCCTATGCAGGCATCCCATTAACTCATCGAGACTATAGCTCCTCAGTTACCTTTGTCACTGGGCATGAAGGCGCAGGAAAGTACCGCCCAATCGTCCAATGGAGTGCGATCGCTCATGGTTCAGAAACGATTGTAGTTTACATGGGAATTCACAATTTACCCTACATTATCGAGCAGTTGCAATTAGCCGGATTAAGTGTAGATACTCCCATTGCTTTAGTACGTTGGGGTACGAGGATCGAGCAAGAAGAATTAATTGGGACGTTAGCAACAATTGTCAAGCAAGTATTAGCTGCTCAATTTAGCGCTCCGGCGATCGCAGTTATTGGGGAAGTAGTAAACTTACATCATATTTTGCCTAGCTATCGTCCAATTAGCTAGTTTTATTGTATCGACCAAGCAATTAGTTAAAATAAGTAAATTAACACCCAACGATTGAGAAAACAGCAATGGTAGCCTCCGAATCTGTCACTCAAAAAGATATCATCTACCCCGACAGTGACGGGCAACCGATGGCAGACAATACCAAGCAGTTTGAATTGATTGTACTGATTAAAAAAAACTTGGATTTATTGTTTGCAAATGATGCAAATGTGTTTGTTGCTGGCGACTTACTTTGGTATCCCACTGAAGGTAA
>JACCVJ010000271.1 GCA_013698215.1 Tatlockia sp.
ATTAGTTTAATGATAGGTACAAACTTGAATAGCCTGTACCCATAGCAATTACCTTAGCTTAGAGAGCGTATTTGAGACTTGTAAGCATTGCTATCTAAGCCATTACCTACATTTGACCTCTGCGGATCGATCGCGCGTTCTAGGGCTACAATGCGATCGCCTGTTGCTGGGTGGGTACTTAAAAAAGTAGGAGTTGAGCGAGACTTTAGCAGCTTTTTCATAAACGAAACCATCCCAGACTCAGCATAACCCGCCCGTCTCAAATTTCTTAAACCGATTTGATCGGCTTCTAATTCATCTTTACGACTATTAGGACGACGCAACGCCAAATCTACCCCAATTTGCACCGCCGCGTTGCGCTCTAAACCCGCAGCTTGTGAAACCCCTTGAGCGAGGGCGCTTTCCCGCATTTGCTCTACCAAATGCTTCCCGGTAATATGCCCGATTTCGTGCGCCATAACGCTAGCAAGTTCCGCCTCATTATCAGCTAGTTTAAGCAAACCCGTATTGACATAAACAAAACCTCCCGCCGTTGCAAAGGCATTAACGCCTTTATCATCAACTACTTGGAAAGTATAAGGCAGATTCGGGCGATCGCTTGTGGCGGCTAATTGTCTGCCAATTTGCTGTACATAGGAATTTATATCTTGATTGCGATAGATTCGTACCTCGCGCTTTATCTGCTGATCGATTTGCTTGCCAATTTCTACTTCTTGGCGATCGGAAATATTCGACAATTGAATTATCTGCACGCCTTGGCGGAGCAAATCAAATACAGAAATTGCTTGAGATGGCATTGAACTTACAGTAATACCAAGCGCCACAAATATTGACAACACTGGGTAAAACCAACGCCGCCCACGACCAGGTAAAGAAAAAAGCTTCAACATACGGCAGTAATTAGGAAAAGATGACTTATCTATAATTAGACGGTTTGACCGGGCAATTGTTGCAATTAATTAGTAAAGTCTCCACCTTTAACCGCCGTTTTTCCCCTTGTCCTAGCTATGATAAGCTGACACCAGATTAGATCGTTGTTGCTGTTATCTAAAAAAATTTATATGGCTATTTTAGATTCTCAAGGTCGTTTATTCGGCAAAATAAATTTGCTCGATTTGGGGGCTGTTTTAGTAATTGTCCTAGTTGTCATCGGCATTTTCTTCTATCCTGGCACTTCTGATTCCGTTGCTCAAAATAATGAGGCGACTAAACCCGTCGAAGTCGATTTAGTGGTACGCGGATTGAACGTCAAAGATCCCCAACAACTATTTTCTAAAGGATTTACCAAAGGCGGCAAAACAAACATTGTCATCCGCAATCAACCGCACGGAAGCCTTGAGATTAAATCTGTGCAGCAGTTGCCTAGAACCATATTAGTAGCTCAACCTGATGGTTCTTTAAAAGAGTACACCGACCCCCGACCAAACCAGTTTAGTACCGATATGCTTTTAACTTTAGTCGGCAAGGCAACAATTAGACCCGATGGCGCTGTAATTAGCAACAGCAAATTAAAAATTGGTAATCCCATTGAACTTGAAGGCTTTAATTACAACTTCAATGCCACAGTGATTGATGTCCGCGTCAATGACAGCAAATAACTTGTCTACGCTAATAAAGGTAAAAACTGTCGGATTAAGCCAATAGTAACGGCGGGTAATTCTAGCTGTGGTGTTAGTCCTACATCTTCTAATTGCTGAAAGACTTTAATTGCTTGGGGATTAATCGCCGCAAGGCGCTGACCTATTTCTGGACCTGTAAATTGAGACTTTTGTCCCCAAATAATTGCTGTCGGCGTGGTTAGCTGCCCAATATAAGTAGATAAATCGAAACACAGGTCGCCGCGCACAAATGATAGCGCGGCGAATTCAGCATTGGGTTGTTTAGCAGATTCTAAGTAAGCATCGACAATTTCCTCGCAAATTCGGCTAGGACGGGCAAATTGTCGTTGTTCTAAAAAGCTGCGAATGCCGTTAGCTGTTGCTAATCCCGTGCTGTAAAGTATCCGGTCAAGAATGGGCGTACTAATCAATTGAGCAAAGAAACTTCTTGAATAATCAGCGCCAAAATCCGACAGTCCCGCCGGGGTAGTAAGAATTAGCGACTTAAATAACTCAGGACGAGCGATCGCAAGTCTAATTATAAAGGCTGCCGTCAACGATGAAGCAACAACCGTTACCGGAATGCTGGAAATTTGGGTCAAAAATTCGCCAATAGTAGTTAAATAATCTTCAATTTGATAATTTCGCTCTATATGCTCCGATTCTCCCCACCCAATCAAATCTGGGGCAATGATTTTATACTCGCTGGCAAAGGCTGGGTATACTTTAGACCACTCGTAGGCCGAAGAACCACCACCAAAGCCATGCAAAAATACTAAAGTTTCTGCTTGAGCAAGATCGCTCCAAGGTACTCCACTATTGGTGTAATATACCATTCTGCCTAAAGAAGTTAGTACAGACTTTTGTTCAAATCCAAGCGGCTGAAACATTGACCCACCTTAATATTAAACGACTTAATCAGAGCTTAATTGAGCTTTTTCTACCGTGTTATCGTTCACCCCTAAAGTTAGTTGTAAAGGTGCTTTTTGAGGATAAGCTTTAACTACTTGGCGGTAAACTTGGTAATTTGCAGGCAATGTTTGCACTGTGGTTCCTGCGGTATAACTTAGTTGATAATCTACCGATTTAATCAGTTGCGGACTACCAGGTTTTTGAGCGGGTTTTTGCCGTTGTTCAATTTCGTCTACCGTTGGTCTTGGCGGTAAAGCCGCCCACCACAAACCTTTGTCGTCGGGGCCTGTCACGGCATTTTCTGGCTTGATGCCATTACGATTGACTAAAGACGTTGAAGCAAAAGTTTCATAGTAAGTTAAATTATCGTTACTTTGGTTGACAAAATACTCAACTTGCCAAGTATAAGTAGTCTGCGCTGTGGCTGCGTATTCGGTAATCGTTACGGTAGAACAACTATTAAGGAAAATTGTACTTAATAAAAAGATTAATTTGCCCCTAGTGGCGATCGCGTAAATCATTTAATAATTGCTAAAGTTAGGACTTGCCATCAATTTCCGCCTGTAAAAATATCAAATGCAACTGGCTCCATTTTTTCCCGTTCTCTACCGCATTTTACAGCCTACTTTTCCTAATTGTCTGTGGTCAGGCAATGCTCATACTAAAGAAATTGCTTTAACCTTTGACGATGGCCCTCATCCAGTTTACACTCCCCAACTGCTCAAAGTTTTAGACTACTACTCCATCGGGGCGAGTTTTTTTTGGTTGGGTGCTTGCGTCCATCGCTACCCCACCGTTGCTAAATCGGTGTACGACTTCGGACACTGGATTGGGTTACATGGCTACGATCATCGCTCTTTTCCCCTTCTTTCTACCTCTCAATTGCAACAAAGCTTAGAATCAACTCAAAGCGCAATTTCTACAGCTTGCGGTATAAATGGGGCAAATCTCCGCGATGTTCGCCCTCCTAATGGGTTATTTACTCCCCAAACTTTAGAATTATTAACTAAGTGGCAATACCGCTCCGTAATGTGGAGTGTAGTTCCTGAAGATTGGGTACGACCAGGAATTAATCTTGTCGTGCAGCGCGTGTTAGAACAAGTGCAAAATGGCTCGACAATTGTTTTACATGATGGGGCGTGTGGCGGTTCTGAGGTTGCCGAAACTACCCAAATTTTGATTCCCGAACTTTTGCGGCGCGGCTATAAGTTTGTTAATATTGATAGCTTTTGGCACGATCGCACCAGCTATTTAAAACCGTAATAATTTGTTATATGCATCCAAACTGACAAATTATTTTTGTCCTATGTGTAATTACAGATATTTATTCACTACAATAGCGAGAGAACTTCTGCGATTTGTCAAGTTCTCTGAGGTTGAAATTTGAGCAATCGTCAGTTAACTTAGACAAAGACAAGCAAGTTTAAGTTTAGGTTAATCTAAAATTAGTGTTAAGGAGCTATAGTGCAGAACCTCTGACTTTGAATTTGAGGGAATTTACACTCGCGTTTCCAACACTTTTTACTCATAGCAAATTATCCGAAACTCAATTAAGGTAGAAAACATCAAGCCTGATGACTGAAAACCTCTATGCCTAAGCAAACAATAAATGCTAACTATTCCACTCAAAAACCGGGAATTGATGGCAATTAAGCTAAGCAAGTTTAAAATATTAAACAAGTATGAGAGCAGTTAAAACATTCGGAGCCATTAATTTAATTGCCTCCGGGTATTACATTGCCCTCAAAAAAACAAGTTTAACTAAGGACTGTTGTAGATTTTACAATCGAAACATTAAATGCAGGCAATTTCTGTGAAACAGGCTACAATCGGAGGGGTCTTAGCAACTCCACGCATTAATAGCAGCTATTAATGCCACTATTAAGCATTAGATTTATACAAGGATAAAGTCTTGTTTTAGGCAAACAAATAGTGCGATCGCATTGATAATTTTTAATATATATGCCTGGTCTATTTGAAGCCCCTGACAATACAAGCAATTAAAACTCTTATTAAATAAGCTACTAGCACCGTTAATAAGAGACGAAATAAATGTTGATAGATTGATAGTTGACTCAAGGAGCATGAGGAACGCGGCATGAACCAGGCTAACAACGTACTCGAAACCATTCATCAGCCTGAAATCAAAACCATTAGTCAGCCTGAAAGCACTTTAGGCGTTTTGATTGAAGAAGAATTTGACCCTTTAGACCTAGACGAACAAGATGAATTGATAGAAACCAAACCTGAAGAAGCAAAAGCTGCGAAAGTTGTCAAGTCTCGTCGTCGGGCGCAAACTAAAAAGAAGCACTATACAGAAGATTCAATTCGCCTGTATTTGCAAGAAATAGGTAGAATTCGGTTGCTAAGAGCGGATGAGGAAATTGAACTAGCTCGGAAAATTGCCGAATTGTTGGAAATGGAGCGGGCCAGAGAAAAGCTCTGCGAACAGTTAGATAGAGATCCCCACGACACAGAATGGGCGGAAGCTGTAAAGTTACCGATAAATTCCTTTCGTTATCGCCTCCATGTCGGACGACGCGCTAAAGATAAAATGGTGCAGTCGAACTTGCGTTTAGTAGTTTCTATTGCCAAAAAGTATATGAATCGCGGTCTATCTTTTCAAGACTTGATTCAAGAAGGAAGTTTAGGACTAATTCGGGCGGCGGAAAAGTTTGACCACGAAAAGGGTTATAAGTTTTCAACTTACGCTACATGGTGGATTCGTCAAGCAATTACGCGGGCGATCGCTGACCAATCAAGGACAATTCGTTTACCCGTCCACCTTTACGAAACTATTTCCCGGATTAAAAAGACGACCAAGCTGCTCTCTCAGGAAATGGGACGCAAGCCAACCGAAGAAGAAATTGCAACTCGCATGGAAATGACGATTGAGAAGCTGCGATTTATTGCTAAATCTGCTCAATTGCCAATTTCTCTAGAAACTCCCATTGGTAAAGAAGAAGATTCTCGCCTAGGAGACTTTATTGAGTCGGATGGAGAAACACCAGAAGATCAAGTTTCTAAAAATCTGTTGCGCGAAGATTTAGAGAAAGTTTTAGATGGTCTTAGCCCCCGCGAACGCGATGTATTGCGCCTGCGTTATGGCTTAGATGACGGTCGGATGAAGACGTTGGAAGAAATTGGACAGATATTTAACGTTACGCGCGAACGTATCCGGCAAATTGAAGCTAAAGCTTTACGCAAATTACGCCATCCAAATCGTAATAGTGTTTTAAAAGAATATATCCGGTAAAGTAGCTTAGTTTTTGATTCGCTCAAACGCTGATGGCTACAGCTATTGGCGTTTTTTGTGCCTAATGTAGAGTTGCATGCAACGTCTCTACAAAAAAATGACCTAGGAGATTCTTGTTAGCTCCTAGGTCAATAAATTCCTTGTCTTTGATACTTTGATTGTTCTTTCTAGGTACTACATGATGCCCCAGAAGTGTAGAAAACCTTGTCCAGAAAATAACTCAATTCCGGCGGCGGCTAGAAAGCCAATCATTGCTAGACGACCATTCCAGATTTCTGCTTGAGGAGTAAAGCCGTAGCGCCAGGCGTTGCGGTCTTCCATTACTGGGGGTGTAACTACTTTAGTTGTGCTTTGCATAGCGTGTGTTCCTGTTAGTTTATTAATTTATGTTTCCTTCTATGTGAACTAATGTAACACCCCTATTTACAATTTGTCTATACCTTAAGTAAGAAAGGTTTATTCCTCATGCCAAATTGCTTTACCTGTATCGGGGTCAAAGAAATGCAGCTTATCAGGGGTAAAAGACAGCCATAGCCGCTCTTGGTATGATACTGGGCGATCGGGGGGAATGCGGACTTGCATAGAAGCCGCATTCGTTGAATTAGTAGGACTAACGGAAAGATAGGTTTCGTTGCCAAGGGCTTCTATTAGGTCTACTTGTACTGGGAGATTGCTGGGTGCGGCATCGCCCTGACTAAAATGTTCTGGTCGAATACCAAGAATTATGGGTTGGCGATCGTATTTGCTGAGAGCTTTTTCCCAGACTTCGGGGAGATTGAAGCTAAATAAAGGGTGAGAAATTCTTAGAGGCGATTGAAACTCTACTTCTAAAAAATTCATTGGTGGGGAGCCAATAAACTCGGCTACAAACCGAGTCGCTGGGCGATTGTAGAGTTCTAGGGGACGAGCAACTTGTTGTAACTGACCTAAATTCATGACCGCAATGCGAGTTCCCATAGTCATGGCTTCGGTTTGGTCGTGAGTAACGTAAATAGTTGTCGTCCCTAACTGGCGTTGCAATTTAACGATTTGGGCGCGAGTTTCGGCGCGGAGTTTGGCATCTAAGTTAGAAAGTGGTTCATCCATCAAAAAAACTTGCGGATTGCGCGAAATTGCCCTTCCTAAAGCTACGCGCTGCTTTTGTCCGCCCGAAAGCTGTTTGGGTAATCGATGTAATAACGCTTCAATTTGGAGTAAAGAGGCAACATTTTTTACCCGCTTGTCTACCTCTTGTTCGCGATCGCTCTTGTAACGTAGAGGTGCAGGAAAACGCCGTGTCATGCCAGAGACGGCATTTTTAACCCAACTTGCTAAATCCTTGTTTTGTTCCCCGCTTGCCCCGCGACGTAGCCCAAAAGCGATATTGTCATAAACTGTCATGTGGGGATAAAGAGCATAACTTTGAAACACCATCGCAATATCCCGCGCCTTGGGAGGCAAATCGTTGACTAAGGCATCCCCCACCCAGATATTGCCCCCAGTCATTTCTTCTAACCCTGCAATCAGCCGCAATAGGGTACTTTTGCCGCACCCAGAAGGGCCCACCAGTACCATAAATTCCCCATCCGCTACCGTAAGATTGATGCGCCGTAAAACGTTAACGCTATTTACTTCTGGCTTAGTTTCATCTCCTGAAGCAATTAATGGTTGGGCGGCTAGTGGAACAATAGCTTTTTCTGACTTAGCAGCATTGGGAAAGCTTTTATAAATATTTTCTAAAACAACCTGTGCCACAATCTTTTTTTATGAGAATTCAAAACAATCTAATCGAGCGAACTAGGCAGAAAATGCCATTGACTGACTTTAGCGCAATTTAACAGCAACAGAAAATTAGGCGATCGCGCTAATTGTCAAAGAGCATACTAACGAAAAGAAAAGTTACAAAGCGATTCCACTCCTAAAACCTTGGCTAAGCTGGAATTAAAGCCAATAGAGGTACTGATAATGTCTACTAACATAGACTTAACTCCGGCAGTACATGAGATTATCGACGTGCAAACGACAAGCTGCTGTATTGTTGGTGGCGGTCCAACAGGGGCGATTTTGGCACTGTTACTAGCGCGTCAAGGCATCCCGGTGATGCTTCTAGAAACCCATAAAGACTTCGATCGCGACTTTCGCGGCGATACCCTTCACCCGTCAGTAATGGAAATCATGGCAGAAATAGGTTTAGGCGATCGCTTGCTGCAATTGCCCCACGCCAAAATGCACAACATTACTATTGAGACTGCTGAAGATACCTTTACCCTCGCTGACTTCAGTCATCTCAAGACTCCCTACCCCTACATCACAATCCTGCCCCAGGTAAAGTTTCTAGAATTTATTGTTAATGAAGCCCAACAATATCCAAGCTTTCAGCTAGTAATGGGTGCAAACGTGCAGGAATTAATCGAGGAAGACGGAGCAATTAGAGGCGTTCGCTATCGAGGACATGGCGGCTGGCACGAAGTCCGGGCAATCCTCACTATAGGTGCAGATGGTCGTCACTCACGCACCCGCCAACTAGCTGAATTTGAATCGATCCAGACTTCCCCACCAATGGATGTGTTATGGTTTCGGCTGCCACGCCTGCCAGAAGATCCGTCAGGAGGGAGGGGGAGGCTAGTTAAAGGTCGGATTTTAGTTTGCTTAGAACGTCCTAATGACTGGCAAATTGCTTATGTGTTTGCTAAAGGAAAATATCAAGAACTGCGTGTTGCTGGCTTAGAAGCATTGCGAAACTCAGTAGCTGAAGTTGTGCCAGCATTTAAAAGTCGCCTAGAGCAATTGCATGATTGGTCAGAAATCGCCTTCCTCTCGGTTGAGTCTAGCCGCCTCAAACGCTGGTATCGTCCGGGACTGTTATTAATTGGCGATGCTGCTCATGTGATGTCACCCGTAGCTGGAGTTGGGATTAACTACGCAATTCAAGATGCGGTAGTAGCAGCAAACATCCTGATTCGTCCGCTCAAGGCGGGGAAAATAGCAGTAAAAGACCTAGCAAAAGTGCAAAGGCAGCGCGAACTACCAACAAAGATAATTCAAGCATTACAAGCATTAGTTCAAGAACAAATTTTATCTCCCGCGCTGAATTTGGAGCAATCCTTCAAGCCGCCAGCTTGGCTGCGATTGCCTATTTTGAGAGATATTCCCGCCTGGTTAATTGCCTTTGGAGTTTTCCCCATTCATGTGCAAGCACAAGCGAAATAACACTTGCAACTAATTTAACGGTGATGGCAAAACAGTCACAGTCACAATCTTTTCATCGCCCTTAAGTTCAGCAATCCTACTTCCTGTACCTTCTTTACCCGTAACACTAATAGCACTTGCAGGCAACTGTAACAAGCGTTGATTAGTTGTCACCGCCAACATTGCCGAACTTGGAGCTAAAACTAAACTCACCAAAGCATCAAACTTACTGGTAAAAGACAAAGCTTGAGTGCCAATATCACCGCGATTACCACGCCGCAGCGATCGCATTGGCATTTGTTTAGCGTATCCTAGCTGAGAAAATAGTAATAAATTCTCCTCTAAATCGGCTCCTGTAACGCAACCAACTAATTTTTCATTTTTCCGCAATCGCAAAGCTTGCAAGCCTACCGCCGTGCGCCCTAAAACCTGTAATTGCTCATCATCTACTCTAAATCTCAGCAACCGCCCCCCCGCCGTAGCTAAGATGGCATCTTCTCCCGCTCCCGTAATTCGACAAGCAAGCAAGCTATCGTCATCCTTAAACTTGATTACCGTCAAACCACGACTGCTCAAACCCGCCAACTCCTCAAGCGCCAAGCGTTTAATCCGCCCCAATTTAGTTAAAATTACCATCTGCGCCGTTGCGCTATCTGGTAATACAAATTGTGTTATCAAGCTTTCTGTGGCACTAGGCAGCAAACTAATTAATGGCGCACCTCGTCCCGAAGCACTGCGCCCCGACAATAAAGGTACATCCCCCACCTTAACCGGGTAAACTTTGCCACCACTGGTTAGCACTATTAGGTCTTGCTTAGTATTGGCACTTATTACCTGCACCACACAATCATTATCTACAGTGCTGTTAGACTTTTTCCCTG
>JACCVJ010000312.1 GCA_013698215.1 Tatlockia sp.
ATGAAACTTTGGCATATACGCAGCAATTAACTAATGGTCGTTCGGACTTTATTCGCCTATTGCAAAAAAGCCAGAAATATCAAGGAGCAATGCGAGAATGGAAAGCTTATTTATCATGGCAGCAAAATAGAAATCCGGCTAGGGCAGAAATGGAAAAAACATCGGGTTTTGATTTAAAACATGGAATGCACTGTATTAGATTGTTGCGTTGTGGCTTAGAAATATTGCGCGAAGGCAAAGTAATTGTTAATCGTAAAGTAGCTGGAGATGTAGACCAATTAAAAGCTATTTTGCAAGGTGCGTATTCTTACGAACAAGTAATGAAAATGGCAGAAGATTTGATTGCTCAAATGGATGAAGCTATGCAACAATCAACTCTACCTCATAGCCCCGATTTAAGAACAATTAATCAGCTATGTATAGAATTAGTAGAAAGGCAAGGCTGGTAAACAATTCTTATCTTAAAAACAGCTTGTATGCCAAATTTTTATTCTCATCCCAATACTGATAGCCCAAATTATCGAGAAAAGCTTGCCACTGCTGCATCTCGTCCGGGGGAACTTGTACGCCGACAACAATTCGCCCGTAGTCTGCGCCGTTGTTGCGGTAGTGAAATAAGCTAATATTCCAATCAGGACTCATGGAACCCACAAATTTCATTAACGCGCCGGGACGTTCGGGGAACTCGAAGCGGTAAAGTAGTTCATTATCGGCTAAATGTGATCGCCCTCCTACCATATGCCGCAAATGTAACTTTGTTAATTCGTCATCGGTAAGATCGATAGTTTTGAACCCATGCGCCTCAAAGTTTTCTACTATCAAAGCAGCATCAGCGCGGTTTTGAATCTGTACGCCCACAAAAATATGTGCTTCTTTTTCGTCTGCAATTCGATAGCTAAATTCTGTCAAGTTACGTCTACCTAAATTTTCACAAAACTTACGCAGACTTCCCCTCGCTTCAGGAATTGCTACCGCAAAAATAGCTTCTCTGCGTTCACCTAATTCTGCTCTTTCAGCTACAAATCGGAGGCGGTCAAAATTCATATTTGCACCGCAAGCAACCGCAACTAAGGTTTGGTTTTCAATTTGTTCTCGTTCAACATAAAGTTTAGCCCCGGCGATCGCTAATGCCCCCGCAGGTTCTAAAATCGACCTTGTATCCTCAAATACGTCTTTAATTGCCGCACAAGTGGCATCAGTATTCACCAAAATAATCTCATCGACATATTGCTGGCACAATCTAAAAGTTTCTTCGCCAACTTCTCGTACCGCCACCCCATCTGCAAATAAGCCAACTTGAGACAATCTCACCCGTTTCCCGGCTTTGAGAGATTGATTCATCGCATCAGAATCGACAGGTTCAACGCCAATAATTTTAATTTCTGGGCGTAACCTTTTTACATACGCCGCAATGCCAGAAATTAGCCCACCACCCCCAATTGCCACAAAAATCGCATGAATAGGTTGCTGATATTGGCGCAAAATTTCCATACCGATTGTTCCCTGTCCGGCAATTACTTCAGGATCATCGAAAGGATGAATAAAAGTCAAGCCTTTTTCTGCTTCTAGCTGACGCGCATAAGTATAAGCATCGTCGTAGGTATCGCCTTGTAATACCACCTCACCGCCCCGCGCTTTAACGGCATTTACTTTAACTTGGGGAGTGGTTACGGGCATAACAATAATAGCTTTAGTGCCTAACTGACGGGCTGCTAAAGCGACTCCCTGGGCATGGTTTCCGGCGGAGGCGGCAATTACTCCCTGGGCTAGTTTTTCTGGCGACAGTCCTACCATTTTGTTGTAAGCACCCCGCAGTTTAAAAGAGAAGACAGATTGCATATCTTCCCGCTTAAGCAAAAGTTTGTTATTTAGCCGCGCTGATAGGTTGGGGGCGTATTCCAGGGGCGTTTCTTGGGCAACATCATAAACGCGGGCGGTGAGAATTTGTACCAGGTAATCGCAAAGCATGAGGTTAGTAAATGCAAGGTGGGAGATAATCTTACTTTATTGATATGTGCGATCGCTCAGGTCAAATATTGAGCTATTTGATAAACTCTAACTGTGGTATTGACTCAAGAAGATTTTTAATTTATACCGTAATGCTTGGCAGACTAAAAGTTTAATCAGTTGGTGTCTTCTTCGTCTTCTTCAGGATCGCCACTTTCTAACTGCGGTAGATACTTATTATTTTCTTGTTCTTTACGACCCAGAACAAACACAGATACTAATCCAGCTACCCCTGCTGAACCTATAAAACCACCAGCAATAGGAGATCCCAAGTTAACTGTAATTGTTCCAGCTATGATTGAAATAACACCAATAGACTATCCAAAAATTTGTCCTAGCTTTCTTTCATTTCTCTCTTGCTTCGTATCAGTGACTTGAGCATCGATCAGCTTTTCCTGCATTCTATGCCTATGCTCCTGTTCTTTCTCAGCCATTGAGACAATGCGATCGGCTGCATTTGGAAGGACGCGATTGTACTGTTCAAGAGTTATTGGATCGGGAATTGGCCCGGTGCGAAAACTTGCCTGAACAATAGTTCCATCTTCTCGCTGAGAATATTCCCTACCCACAACCTCAGCATCAGCTTTTTCAGATTCTTCATCAGGATGTATATGGGTCATTCATGTTCGCTTAGAGAGCGTTTTTCTACTAAATTAATCGCAGTCTGAAGATCGCCACCAACTTTTTCCCAATCAGAAAACATGGCTTCCAAGTCCGAATCTGAATTTGAGAAATCATCAGAAGCATAGAATGAATGTTTTGAAGATGTTGGAATAATATCTAGGGAAGAACCTATACCAGCTAATAGGTTACTCATAAAACTCTTCCTTTGAAACTCTTTTTTCTTTAAAGCTATAGGACTAATTTTGCGTGGTTTGTCACTTTCGATAAACTGGGTGTAGTAGGTTGTCATATCTCGAATTGATATCTTTCTATCTGATAATTGATTTGCTCGAAATCCCTCACGGGCTTTAAGCCAAGGATATTCTGAGTGAGTTAATTCCTCTAAAAATCTTTCACTCTTTTTCCTATAATTCATCAAGACTATATTTAAAACTTCAACTTCTTCTGTTTTCAATTCATTAATTGAACTCTCTTCAGGGAGGGGGTTGTAGCTATACTGCTTGTAATGCCGATAAATAGACGTTACCACAGGCCCATGAATCCAAGCTTCAATATCTTCACAAAATAATGCTTCACCTCTAAATACCAAACTCCAAGCTTGAACATAGTAAAGAAGTTTCTGTAATTTAAGTGGAGTAACTGAGCCTATAGAACTTCTTGTGGTCGATTTTAATATATAAGGTACTATTTCAAAAGCACTTCTCATGATTGTTTTTACCATGCTGTTAAGTATGGGACGGTTGATACTCCACTGCTATAAGGACTTAAACTTGTATGCTCGTAGACTTTCATGCTAGCATTTTAGACCTATTGTTTCCTGGTAATCTTTTTTGTTGTATGTCCATTAGTATAGTACAAGTGTTCTAGACAGAACTTAAGTGTAGTATTTATAGAAATAATGTATCTGGAGAAATAGGAATCCCAGTAAGAATTTCCTCTCTGGTATAGCCTGTTGCCCGAACAGAAGTAAATACTTCGTCATACCAATAAACTTTTGCCTGATATGGGTGACGCGAAAAAAAATACCTAACGCTAAAGTAGCAACAACTAAAAACACCAGTCTGCGTAAAGGCTTTCGACGAGGTATTTCCATCTTTTCTTAGACTGGCGATTGACCATAAAAAGGCAAAGCATCTATCCAGTTAGGACAATTACCTTGTTGCCATTGCACGCCAGCAATCTCTAAAACACTCGCAACTGTTGCCCCTAAGCCATCCTCAGCTTTAATTAATTGATAAGGTGTCTGCCAATTTTCTAAAGTTTTTTGCCACGCTTCCACTGTCATTAAACTATCTGGTAACAATGCTGTTGCACCCGAATAAATAGCTGTGTACACAAGGTTTGTTTGCGCGGGGATTTGGACAGCGATCGCACCAACCCCTGTTTCTGCCCGTGCGATCGCTTCCAAGCTAGATATAGCAAATAAAGGTATATCTAACTGTTGGGCAATTGTCCGTGCTGTAACTACCCCAATTCGAGTGCTAGTAAAGCTTCCTGGCCCTTTAGCTACAGCAATAAAGCCTAAATCTGCCCAAATTTGCGGCTGGATGTATTCAGCCAAATGGTAGTGTAAATGAGTAGAAATACTCCGCCCTAAATCCCATACGTTAGAGCGCGAGTCACCCTTAAAGTTACTTACGGCTAGACCAAGTTCTGAACTGGTAGTATGAATTGCTAAACCGTATTTCACGTTGGTACTAATTCGCCTGGTCGTAGTTTCGCCCATTTGCCATTCTCTTGCTTAAAGCTTAAGCAACCGACTACATCCCACTCCATTTGAATTTCCTCATCAGTAGTGCGAATATTTACATTAATAGAGGGTTCATTTGGTTCAAAATCGGGCGATTCTGTTAAATGCGGCTGTTGATGCTGATATTCTACGGCATTATAGGTAATGCAACGATCTA
>JACCVJ010000313.1 GCA_013698215.1 Tatlockia sp.
CTAACTTTTTCCAACTTGGTTGTCAAAATCCTTGACAATTTCCTACAGATGCCTGTTAGAATGGCTAAGGTGAAATCAATGGGGTGTCGCCAAGTGGTAAGGCACCGGGTTTTGGTCCCGGCATTCCTAGGTTCGAATCCTAGCACCCCAGTTAAATCAAATTGCGTGCAATGATATATAAAAATTTATTGCGCCAAAACTAATGAAGGTAGATACTTCTAGCATTTTAGCCCTGGACTTTGACGGTGTGGTTTGTGATGGGCTGAACGAATATTTTGCAACGGCTTGGCGTACTTACTGCCAAATATGGTCGCCTAGTAGCTACACACCATCAGCAGAAACAGCTGCTAGTTTCTATAGGTTAAGACCTGTAATCGAAACAGGTTGGGAAATGCCAATACTAATTAAGGCTTTGGTAGAGGGAATTTCTGAACAGGAAATACTGCACCAATGGGGGGAAATTTCTCAATCATTTTTGCAAAAAGACAAATTAATTGCCGCAGATATTGCCTTAAAACTCGACCAAATCCGCGATGAGTGGATTAGTACCGATTTAGAAAGCTGGTTGAATTTGCATCGATTTTACCCCGGTGTAGTGGAAAAAATGCAAAGTCTGGGCGATCGCAACGTGCATTTGATGATTATTACAACCAAAGAAGGGCGTTTTGTGCGTCAGTTGTTGCAACAGCAAGGAGTAGAAATACCTGAACATTGCATTATCGGTAAAGAATCTCAGCGTCCTAAGCACCAAATTTTAACAGAGTTGATAGCTCAAACTAAAGTAATATGGTTTGTAGAAGATCGGCTGAAAACATTACAAGTAGTCCAACAACAGCCACATCTTGCCGCCGTAAAGCTTTATTTAGCCGACTGGGGATACAATGTGGCATCTGAGCGAGAACAAGCCCGTCAAACCTCCGGCATTGAGCTAATATCGCTATCGGACTTTACGCAAAACAACTTTTTTACCTGCTAACGTTGAACCCACGAGCTATTAGCTACCTATGCTTGACCTTACAAAACTAGCAAATTCGATGCAAGGCATTAGCCAGCACCTAACGTTGGAAGCGGCGGCGGGTATTCAGAGGAGAAAGTTGGCGCAGCAATTACTCGCCGCCGCTTACGCGCAACAGGCGGCTTTAGTAGAAAAACAAAAACAATGGCGCGATCGCATATTATTTAATGCAGCTACTCCCGTAGAACCCCTTAATACCTGTATTGATTTACCTGTACCGCCAAAAGTGCATACAGTAATTGCTACTGATGGTTCGCAAATTGCTCCCAACCATCACGAAATTGCCTATTGCTATCTGCTAAATATTGGTAGAGTCATGCTGCACTACGGGCAAAATCGCCAGCCATTATTAGATAGTTTGCCTGAAGTATTTTATCGTCCCGAAGACTTGTATGTGTCAAGGCAATGGGGAATTAGGACTGAGGAATGGATGGGTTATAAACGTACCGCCTCAGAAACCGTAGTTTTGGCAGAATTAGCGGGAAATGCGCCGATGTCTGTGCCAACCTTGGCAATGGTTGATGGATCGTTGATTTACTGGTTTTTAGAACAATTACCCCACGAAGCGCGCGATCGCATTTTGCCACCAATTATTGATGCTTGGGATCGGATGCAAGAATTTGGTATTCCAATTATGGGTTATCTTAGCGCCTCCAGAAGCGGGGAAGCTCTCAACTTTTTACGCTTGCAAGCTTGCATTCATGAAAACCCCGATTGTACTACCTATTGTCCTAATCAATTAGAAAAACTGCCTTGTCAGGTATTAGAACCGCTTAAAGACGCGGCATTGTGGACAATTGAGCTAAAACCTGGGCAACGTAGCGCTTTTTGGCGAAGTTCGGCGCGAATTACTGAATCCTATAATACTCATAGTATTTACTTTTGCTACGTCCATGTCGGTACAGAAATCGCCCGAATTGAATTACCATCTTGGGTAGCTGAGGATTCGGTATTGTTAGAGCAATCTTTGGGCTTGATGTTGGCACAGGTGCAGAAAGGCTATGGCTACCCCGTAGCACTGGCTGAGGCGCACAATCAGGCAGTAGTACGAGGAGGCGATCGCGCAAGTTTCTTTGCACTGTTAGAACAGCAAATGATTAAAGCCGGGTTGCAAAATGTAGCGATTTCCTACAAAGAAGCCCGAAAACGCGGCAGTATTGCCTAAATTATTCACGTTTGTGGCTATCTACGGCGGCTCTTAAATTGCCCTGATGTGTAGATAATAAGCGATCGCTTGCTGCTTTGTCTAAACCCGTCCAGTGCATAGCTAGAGCAAGTTTGACCGATTTACCGCTTTGTTCGAGCAATAAATCTGCTTGTTCTCGATTTAAGGTCGTTAAATCCTGTAGCATTCTGATGGCGCGATCGCGTAATTTTTTATTAGTTACTGCTACATCAATCATCCGGTTGCCGTAAACTTTGCCTAGCTTTACCATTACCCCTGTAGATAAGATATTCAAGGCAAGTTTTGTCGCCGTACCAGCTTTAAGGCGCGTAGAACCTGCGACAATTTCCGCACCAGTCAAGAGCCGAATGTCAATATCTGCGGAGGTACTTACTTGCAGGGCGGGTACGCAAGCGATAAAAATAGTAGTTGCGCCGCTTTGTCTCGCCGCTTGTAAAGCGCCGTGTACATAAGGTGTAGTTCCTCCGGCGGTAATTCCTACTACTACATCTAGTTGGGTAATTTGACGCACTGCGATCGCACTTGCGCCATCTTCGGCGCGATCTTCCAAGTCTTCGGAACTCTTTAGCAAAGCCCCCGCACCTCCCGCAATAATACCTTGTACCAATTCTGGCGGAGTGCAAAAAGTTGGCGGACATTCAGCCGCATCTAATACGCCCAATCTACCGCTCGTACCCGCACCAATATAAAATAACCTCCCACCCTGCCTTAAAGCCGCCGCCGTGCGCTCGATAGCCTCAGCTAGGGGGATTTTTGCCGAGGCGACGGCGGAAGTCGCATTTTCATCTTCGCGGTTAAATAACTCGACAATTTCTAGACAACTCAGCTTGTCTAAGTTTTGACTATGGGGATTAACTTGCTCAGTTAGTAAGTATCCCCGATCTGAATTAGTCATTTACAGCAATCCCTCAAACTGACGGCGAATCCTTTCTAATTCTGCGTCGTCGGCTATTTCTTTGTCGCTTGCTGGTGAGGGATTTTTACCTTCTTCTTTCCAGTCGGTATCTTCAACATTGCTTTCTGGTGGTACAGCTAAAGCGCCGTCGGGTACAAGTTCCCAATCGTAGCCAGCACCATTACAAAATTCTTCTACTTCTTCGCTATCCATCCTTTCTACCGTAGCTGGGGGAAAGTCTTGGGCTTCTAGCATTAGTGCAAAGCGAGTAGCATCATCCTCCGATTCAAACATCAACAGCTTATTGCGATCGCCTACTTGAATTGTATGGATACCCTCGTTTTCGGTACGAGCATTAAATAATAAAACGAATACGCGCATAGGTGC
>JACCVJ010000325.1 GCA_013698215.1 Tatlockia sp.
GGGTATTGGTGGCAAACCTTTTGCTGCTAAAAACACCGCCCACAGAGCCGGAATCATCAATATTAAGCGTCCGGCGGGCTTATCCCAGCGCAAAAGCTTGACAATAGCCAGCCAGATCGGTGTGGGGGTTTTCTCTTTTTGGGCGATCGTCATAGGAAGGATAACTATAAAGATAGATGAATTCAACTTTTGTTTACCATTTATAGAATATCGTTATTTATGATGCTGGGTGCTGGATGGTAAATCTACATGGTTAATTCTGTTTCCGCAAGTTGGCTAATTCCGACTCAAGTTGAGCAACAAATTATCGCCGCTATTGACTTGGGGACAAATTCTTTGCATATGGTAGTTGTAAAAGTTGAACCGATACTACCAGCTTTTACAATTATTGCTAGAGACAAAGAGCCGGTAAGATTGGGCGAAGTCGATTTGGCAACGGGTAACTTAAAGTTAGAAGTAATTGCGCGGGCGATCGCCACCCTTAGCCGTTTTCAAGAAATTGCTAAAAGCTTCAACGCCTATACTACTATTGCTGTCGCGACTAGCGCCGTGCGGGAAGCTCCTAATGGTAAGGAGTTTTTGCAGCAAGTTGACGAGCAATTAGGTTTGAAAGTTGACTTGATTTCTGGTCAAGAAGAAGCTCGGCGGATATATCTTGGCGTGTTGTCGGGGATGGAATTTCACGATCAGCCGCATATTATTATCGATATTGGCGGCGGTTCTACAGAGCTAGTTTTGGGAGATAGTCACGAAGCTCGCAGTCTAAGCAGCACTAAAATTGGCGCAGTACGGCTAACTACCGAACGCATTACTACAGATCCCATTAGCGATCGCGAATTTAACTATTTAACTGCCAGCGTGCGCGGCGCTCTAGAGCGTCCGGTGGATGAGTTACGTGCCTTTTTGCAGCCGGGGGAAATTCCCCGATTGGTGGGTACGGCTGGCACTATAGAGACTTTGGCGACAATTCATGCTAGAGAAAAGCTAGGCTTAACTCCGTCACCGCTTACCGGATACCAACTTAGCCTTAAAGACTTACAAGAGATTGTCAATCGGCTGCGAAAGCTCAATTATGTAGAAAGAGCCGCCATTGCTGGCATTTCCGAAAGCCGCTCAGAAATTATTTTAGCTGGAGCAATTATTTTGCTTGAAGCTATGAAGCTTTTGGGGATAGATTCGCTCACAGTCTGCGAACGCAGTTTGCGCGAAGGAATTATCGTTAACTGGATGCTGGCTCACGGCTTGATTGAAGATCGTTTGCGCTACCAAAGCTCGATTCGGCAAAGAAATGTGATTAAAACGGCGCAAAAATACCAAGTTAACTTAGAGCATAGCGATCGCGTTGCTAATTTTGCGATCGCTCTATTCGACCAACTCCAAGGCAAACTTCACAGTTGGGGAGTAGAAGAAAGGCAGCTATTGTGGGCGGCGGCTATGCTGCACAACTGCGGCTACCACGTCAATCATGCTGCTCACCACAAACACTCTTACTATCTAGTTCGTCATGGTGAATTGCTTGGATATACCGAAACTGAACTAGAAATTATTGCTAATATTGCCCGTTACCACCGCCGTAGCGCCCCCAAGAAAAAGCATGAAAATTATCGCATTTTATCTAAAAATTCCCGCCAGTTAGTTAACCAAATTAGTGCATTTTTGCGTTTGGCAGTAGCTTTAGATCGGCGACAAATTGGCGCGATTAGTCAATTACGATGTGATTATAATTTTACATCTCACGAACTTCACCTACACCTCAAACCCGCCCATTTTAATGATGACTGCGCTTTAGAGCTATGGAGTTTGGACACTAAAAAAGCAATTTTTGAAGCAGAGTACGGCGTTAAATTATTAGCAAGTTTAGACTTAGCGCCTAGTTACATTGAGGCTTAGTTACGCAGATTTCGGTAGCGGTAGAACGTATAGGTATCAAATAATGCACCGACAAAGCTACAAGTTAAACCAATAATTACTATTCCTCTCCAGGAATTGCCACTACCAAAGGAGGCTAAAAACTCAGCTATACCTCTATTTATTGCTGTGGAAATTGTCGCAAGTCCTGGAAGATGACTAAGCAAGGAAAAACTTACTAGCAGCCCAGATATTAGCAATATTGGAGCTACGAAGCTAAAAACGATTGTTAGCGCCAGTTTGGGGCGAAAACTTGGCAAAATGCTCATGTGGTGCATATTTTTCGTTAGTTAACTACAGGCAATTTGTAGATAATTGCTATTTTCTACAATAAACGCGATCGCATCATGGGTAACTATGTCTTCAACAATCTTTAATTTTCACTAAAAGTTTTGTAAACTACTCCAAAGCAATGTGCTAAAGCGTACTAAATATATTACGCAGAAAAGTCTACTGGCATACATTTAGGCGATTTTGGGGAAAATTTAGCAATTTCTATGTATGAGAAAAGTTTTAAGTTTAATAAGAAAACTCAACAATAGGTACAATTGAACTTTTGCAGCAGGCAA
>JACCVJ010000378.1 GCA_013698215.1 Tatlockia sp.
CGGGGTTAGTAGTTGTGGCGCTAGTCTTGCTATCTGCAGCAAGTGCGACTTTGATTCATGTCAAGCCTTGGGCGTGGAGCGTTCACATTGGCACAAATATTACTTTATTTGCTGGGCTAGTTTGGGTGTCGCTAACGGGTTGGAGTGTAGTACAAAAATATTTGCCTTAGAAAACACTAATCTAAAATTCCAGTCAACTCCAGCACAAATCCCGGTAATACATCTTCCCCTGATAAACTAGCAGGCGATTTTAACACCTCTACATTTTGCCCTAACCGATAGATTTCTACTTGCTGGTTTTGGGGATCGATTAGCCAACCTAAACGCACGCTACAATCAAGATATTCTTGCATTTTTTGTTGTGTCGCTCGTAGTCCATCGGTTGCAGAGCGCAACTCTACAGCAAAATCGGGAGCCATTGGCATAAATCTGGCGGGATCTGGATTCAAAGCTTCTAGGCGCTCTTGGCTAATCCAGGACGCATCAGGAGAGCGGTTTGCGCCATTAGGAAGTTTGTAACCTGTAGAAGAATCAAAAGCGACTCCCGCTCCATTAGAGTCTGTCCAATTGCCTAAACGCTGCGTTAGTCTAGCATTCCGGCTTCCGCTTCCCCATCCTGTCGGTGGCATAATAATTAGTTCTCCCTGTGCTGTGCGCTCAATTCGCAAATCTTGATTGTTTTGACACAGTTGGAAAAACTGCTCGTCGGTTAGCTCAATTGTGGGACTTAAGTTGAGGATAAGGGCAGTCATATTATAGTGAAGTGCGATCGCATTAATCGTAAGGTAGCACCAAAGTTTGCTTTGCTATGGGCGTACATCAGCAAAATTACAAGTAGCACAAAAATAATTTACGACTGTAGTAATTAGTTGTTTCTAAATGGGAATACTAAAATCAAACCTTGTTGGAAGCAGCCTTACACAATGACTATGATAACTACCAGGCTTCAATCTGCCCTAGGAAGTCTGCCCGACCAAGCCCAAGAACCAACTGTTAATGACCTTTTTGTACCTACCTTGATGAGAGAGTTAGGATTTCAATATGATGAAATTCTTTCAGAATACAAAACTGGTAATAGAACCAAAGCAGTTGATAAAGCTGCTAGGAAGACTATTGGAGATGATATTTTCATTCACACCAAATCTAATCCGTACCTGCTTGTGGAGTTAAAAGGTAGAGACATCAATTTATCTGATGACGCTGTAAGATATCACCAAACAGTTGCTCAATTAAAAGGATATTTACTCGATGACAAATGTCATTCAGCACAGTGGGGTATTATTACTAACTCTTGTCATATTCAACTATTTCGTAAGCATGGAAGAGTAGTTTTCCCCGCAACTAAATGTATCGCACTTAGCGAAGCAAATATTGATGAAATTATCACCTCAATTCGTAAAAAGATTGAAAAGCCAGCTAAAGCCTTAACCATAGCAGTTTACAACAACAAAGGCGGTGTAGGTAAGACAACGACAACTGTTAATCTTGCAGGTATTTTAACCCATTTAGGGAAAAAAGTTTTAGCAGTTGATTTCGACCCAAATCAGCAAGATTTAACACATTCTCTTGGACTTCCATTAAGTAATGGGATAGTTTTTAAAGCTCTTACTGAAAGAGATGCAACGCTTCAAAGTGCTATACATCCTTTTGTTTTTAAAAGCGGGAAAATTGTCCTTAAATTTGATGTAGTTACAGCAGACTTAACACTAACAGAAAAACCAGATCATTTATTAGCGGGCGAGATTAAACTTGAAAGTCTCTATCATAAACTTGAAGCTTTAAAACAAGAGTATGACTATATATTGATCGATTCATCGCCAAATTGGAAATTGTTTAGTAAACTGAGCTTATATGCTGCTGATGCTATCCTCATGCCAACAAAGCATAACAATCTCTTTTCCTTAGAGAATGCAGCAACAGCTATCAAGCAATTTATTCCTGAAGTCCAAGCTTTAAAAGTTGATGGTACTCCCATCCCCTTACCGATTTTCTTTAATGGGGAAAAGATTACACCTCCTAAGTTAGAAGTTGCTCAAAAAGAAATTCTTAACATTCTCAAAATTGCTAAAAGAGAGGGCATTGATCTCCTTCCTTACTTCTACCCCAAATATACCAACGCCAATAGAAACCTTCATATTCATGAAATACCGAGCTACGCTAACATAGCGGACGCAGCTTTTTCGCGCGTTCCGGCGGTTTATAAAGACAAAACAGCCAATGATTATTATAAACATTTAGTCAAGGAGTATTTTTTACAATGAGTAGCCTTAGCAATATTGGAAACTTAATGCGTCTGTATCTAGATAATATTGACTCCAGCATAAGTAATGACACCCCTGATTTTTTGATTAAAGCTTCTGCTGCTTTGCTCAAAGAAAAAGGCGATCGCAATTGGATTCCGCTACTTGTAAAAGAAACGGGCAAAGATAAATACGAAGTACTTGCCAACTCTTTTATTTACGCGGTTGCTAAAGAAGCTGGCTTAGATAGAGTTTGGTGCATTATTGCTGATAAGAGTGATGATACGGCGGAAATAACTAAAGTTCTCGCCAAAGAAAAGACACCAAAAATTAATCTCTGTACAGCATCTAGAGATGAAATTGTTGCAGCATTACAATATTTGATAGAGCAACCTGGAAGCGCACTCAAAACAGTTAAACTTGCTGTCGCAGCCAACCGAATTGATGAAGCTCCCCGTCAATCTTGGCAGAACTTCGACCCAATTATAAAGCTGAAGTGCGGGATTACTAAAGGGGCAAAGTTTGAGGCTTTAAAGCAGGTATTTTATTTAACTCCTGAACCAGTACCAGAAAAAGATACAAAGGCAGATGTTGATAAAAAAACGTTAGGGAAAACCAACGAAGGAGGCAGTTTTAAAACAATGACAGTAGCCGAACTGAAAGAAATAGCAAAGGCAAGAGGAATTACTATCCTTAGTAAGATAAAAAAAGATGAGCTTATTAAAGCATTGAGTTAAATCATCAAATTAATGCGATCGCTCTCTATGTAAAAATTATTCTAACTATGAGTGAAATACCATCTTGGTAGCAGATACCAAAAAAGCTTACCCCAGCCTATATCGAAAGCCAAAAATGTTGGGCGGATGAAGCTCGGTTTGGTGGTATTGTCATTCAAATTTATACAGAGCGATCGCCTGAGTAAAAGGATTTGCTAGACTGACAAAAATTTATACTAAAGAACAAAGGTTCAAATGGTACAAGTTCCCAGTAAATCGCTGACATTAGACGACTTTTTGCAGTTACCGGACACAAAGCCAGCCAGGGAGTACATTGATGGTCAAATTATCCAAAAACCCATGCCTCAAGGGAAACATAGCGTAATTCAGGGCGAATTAGTATCTATTATTAATCAATCTGTAAAATCTAAACGCATCGCCAGAGCATTCCCCGAATTAAGATGTACCTTTGGGGGAAGGTCAACCGTTCCTGATGTATCAGTATTTGTTTGGGATAGAATACCGCGCGATAAAAATGGTGAAGTTGCTAACGTTTTTCTACTAGCACCCGATTGGACGATTGAGATTCTCTCCCCAGACCAAAGCCAAACCAAAGTTACTAAAAATATTTTGCACTGTCTCAAGTACGAAACTCAAATGGGTTGGTTAATCGATCCTGACGAGCAATCAGTGTTTGTCTACACGCCTAACCAGCAACTAGAAGTATTTGAAAACCCAGAAGATCGGCTACTTGTACCACCTTTTGCCAGCGAACT
>JACCVJ010000379.1 GCA_013698215.1 Tatlockia sp.
TAGCCAAACACCAAGCAAGACAAATGATGATCAAACGGGCAGAAAAAATCGGCGTACCTTGGACTAAAAGAGTACAAGAATTGAAAACCCGCGATTGGGAAACCGATCTTGCCCAAGTTCAAAATCCGCAAGTTGCCTATCCCGATTACTATTTAAAATCTTTTCATGCTTACGAACAGGGTAATCTTGATTGGGAAGCAGCTTTAGAAGTAGAAGTTGCTGCGATCGCTGTCCATGCAGGCATTTGGAAAGAATCTGGCGCTAAAGGCGATCGCCTGTTACGTTCTAGCTATCATGAAATTCTTACGAGGGAAATTCCTATTACTCCCCAAACTATTCTCGATTTGGGCTGTAGTGTGGGGATGAGTACCTTTGCATTACAAGAAGTTTACCCCAATGCAGCAATTACCGGATTAGATTTATCTCCTTACTTTCTCGCCGTTGCCAAATACTCATCAAAGGAGCGCAATACAAATATAAACTGGGTTCATTCCACCGCCGAAGCCACAACATTACCCGCTAATTCCTTTGATTTAGTCACGAGTTTTTTGATGTTTCATGAACTGCCCCAATCTGCTACACAGCAAATATTTCAAGAGGCGCAACGGGTGTTACAGCCAGGTGGGTATTTAACAATTATGGATATGAACCCTAAATCAGAAATCTATGCAAAAATGCCGCCATACATCTTAACTTTGCTCAAAAGTACCGAGCCATATTTAGATGATTATTTCAGTCTAGACATTGAAAGTGCCTTAGTTAGCGCCGGATTTGCCCCACCTACTATTGTGAGCAACACGCCCCGTCATAGAACGATAATTGCCCGTAAATTGTAGATAACATGAGTTACAAATCAGCCCGTTCCTATGCTATTCTCTCTATTGCCGCCGCGATCGCAACTATAGGTCTAAAGTTTGGCGCTTACTTGCTTACCAATTCTGTAAGTTTATTTTCTGATGCCGCCGAATCAGTTGTAAACTTAGTCGCCGCCGTTTTTGCCGTGTGGGCGCTTACTCTCGCCGCCCAGCCCCCAGACGAAGAACACACTTTTGGTCATTCTAAAGCTGAATATTTTTCTAGTGGCTTAGAAGGGGCATTAATTCTCATTGCAGCCCTAAGTATTGGTGTAGCCGCCCTGGGTAGATTACTCGATCCACAACCTATAGAAAAAGTAGACATTGGTTTAGTTCTTTCTTTAATCGCCGCCGCTATTAATGGGGGAGTAGCATTCATTTTATTACGGGCGGGAAAACGGTTAAAATCGATTACTTTAAGAGCAGACGCGCATCATTTGCTTACCGATGTTTGGACATCAGTGGGGGTAGTAGTCGGTTTATTGCTAGTAAAACTAACTGGATGGCTGATTTTAGATCCCATCATTGCCATAATTGTCGCCGCAAATATAGTTTGGGCAGGGTTTAGACTTTTAAAAGAGACTGGCTATGGATTGTTAGATACTGCTTTGCCCCTATCCGATCAGAAAATCATTACCGATTTATTAGCACCTTACGATCGCCAAGGGATATTATTTCATGCCATGCGATCGCGCGTTGCAGGTTCGCGCCGCTTTGTTTCTTTCCATATCCTTGTCCCAGGACAATGGACAGTACAGCGCGGACATGACTTATCTGAAGAAATTGAACTAGCAATTAGTAAGGCTTTACCTAGCACCCACATCATTACCCATTTAGAACCCTTGGAAGATCCTGTATCGTGGGAAGATCAAGGCTTAGACCGCTTTCCAGACCACAGCTAAGACACTTTTTGTTGCGCCACAATAAAATTGCGAATTAAAGCAATAACTTCGGGGCGAATTTCGTGACCCATATCAAACTCTTGATACTGCACCTTTGCACCCATAGCAAGCAAGCTATCTCGCGCTTTTTGGGCTGCACTGAGGGGAACTACCGAATCTTGTCTACCATGTACTAACAAAATTGGCGAAATCGCGCTAGTTGTTGACTCTGTAACCGGATGCAAATAACCACTTAACGCTACTAAACCCGCCAATGGTAAATGCAACCCGACATCTAAAGTCATCGCCGCACCTTGGGAAAAGCCACTTAAAAT
>JACCVJ010000390.1 GCA_013698215.1 Tatlockia sp.
GCAATTAAGCCTAATCCAGCATCGGATGTTACCTGCCCACCAGTGAAATTTACTACGATTGGGGGTGATTTTGGCTGTTCAAATTTGAACTGTTTTGGTATCGCTCGCGTTGCTGGTTGAATCATCCTTTAAAACTGCTGAAATGCTTACTATCTATACATTCTAGCAGTTTTTATCCCCGTTTTTTCAGAGTTTGTGAGCAATCCGGGTTATTGTTCCCATCACAACTAACAGTAAAAGCAGCCATAGTGGGTAACGCCTACCACGAGCTGCGCGGAAATCTCTAATTTTCTCTAGCGCCTGAATTAAGTTCGCCCCTACGTCTGTTCTCCCACTGGTTCATCTCCATCATTCTACTATTTCTTTAGTCAACGAATTATCCCTGTTAGTAAGACCCAACGGCGTAATCCGTTTTATGTTCAAATTCCTGAAGGGGAACCCGTAACCGGGGTAATTATTGCAGATCAACTTAGATCGCTAGATTATCGGGCTAGAGGTGAGGCGTTTATTAACGAGTGTCCGCAGGAATTATTTGCAGAAGTATTGCGCCGAATCAGTCCGATTTTGTTTTAGTTAGTCGAATAAAGCGCGATCGCACTTTACTCCTCAAACCCAATCAATATATTAAACTTTGTAAAGAGGGCGATCGCTCTATCTCTATACCTATACGCACAACTAAACTTTATGGCACGTCAAGATACAATTTGGGAACGCTTTTTATCTCCTATAGTTCGCTCCTTTATTAATGAAGAAGAATTGCACCGCTACTACAAAAGTATAGATTGGGAGTCTGAAGGCGCAGCTTTTCAAAAAGCAAATGTCACAATTCCCGATTACTACAGCAGCCAAAACTTTCATGGCATTGAGGGCGGTTATTTAACTGCTGGCGCAGCCGTTTCTTACGATCCTATTACCCAATATGTTTTACCTCCTGGCGAAACCTTAGTACGCCAATTTCTTATAGACTCTATTCAATGTAAACCGAGGCGAATTTTAGATTTAGGTTGCGGTACGGGTTCAACAACTTTAATGCTCAAACAAGCCTTTCCCCAAGCGGAAGTAATAGGTTTAGACTTATCCCCTTATATGCTAGTTCGGGCAAGTCATAAAGCAAAAGAAGCAGGCTTAGACATTGAGTGGATACAAGGAAACGCCGAACAAACGGGGTTTAAAGACGCGAGTTTCGATTTAGTTACAGCTTCCTTGTTGTTTCATGAAACGCCAACGACAGTATCTCAAATAATTCTGCATGAATGCTTTCGTTTACTACCATCGGGAGGAGAAGTAGCAATCCTAGATGGCAATCAGAAAACCATACGCAATTTAGAGTGGTTAAGTAACATCTTTGAAGAACCGTATATTCGCGATTATGCCGCCGCCAGCTTAGATAATTGGATGAATAGAGCGGGTTTTGCCGCCGTACAAACTCAAGATTGGTGGTTTATTCACCAAGTAACTCGCGCCGTCAAACCATTAGCGCAGACAAAAGAGTATGCTGTTGATGCGGCTTGGATGCCTGCACCCGGTTACTAAAAAGTTATGAGTCTGAAGGCAGTTTTATTTGATTTTAACGGTGTCATTATTAATGATGAACCTTTACACGAGCAACTAATAGAACAAATTTTGCTAGGGGAAAATTTGCGCCCCCAACCAGGGGAATTTAGAAAAGTTTGCCTAGGAAGAAGCGATCGCGTTTGTTTGAAAGAATTACTCACTAATCGCGGTAGAGTAATTAGCGAAAGCTATTTAACCGAATTAATCGAGCGCAAAGCCCAAGCTTATCAAAAACTATGGCGCGAAAAATCTGACCAGTTGCCAATCTATCCAGGTTTAGAAGCTTTGATATATCAACTAACGTCGCGCAACATCAAGTTGGCTGTAGTTACAGGCGCTATTCGTACAGAAGTAGAACTCGTCCTAAATAGTACAAATTTAGCTAAATACTTTAATGCGATCGTTGCTGGAGACGATATAAATACAAGCAAACCCGCCCCCGATGGCTATCTTTTGGCTGTAGAACGCCTCAACGCCCTCTACCCCAATACTAATTTACAACCTGCCGACTGTTTGGCAATTGAAGATACCCCCG
This sequence comes from Tatlockia sp., assembly GCA_013698215.1. GTDB lineage: Bacteria > Cyanobacteriota > Cyanobacteriia > Cyanobacteriales > Chroococcidiopsidaceae > Aliterella. The sequence continues at coordinate 2,090 of JACCVJ010000390.1, forward strand.
CAGGCATTCAAGCCGCCAAACAAGCCGGAATTGCCGTAGTAGGAGTAGCTAATATCTATCCCTTCCATATGCTTCAGCGCCAAGCAAATTGGACAGTAGATTATCTGCACGATTTAGAAATAGAACGAGTGCAGAAAGTATTAAGAGAGAAAAAATAGGCTTTTTTTGCTGCTCTGCCCAGGCAAATGCTATAATAAAAAGTTGAACAGACGGGGAATTAGCTCAGTTGGTAGAGTGCTGCGATCGCACCGCAGAGGTCAGGGGTTCGAGTCTCCTATTCTCCAT
>JACCVJ010000400.1 GCA_013698215.1 Tatlockia sp.
AGCAAAAATTAGTTCCTAAACCCACTATTATCAGCGCAATTGCTAATGGTGGGTTGGCGGTAGAGGGACGATGGACGGGTTTTAGTGCGGGATTATTTACTTATGCTTTGACTCAATATTTGTGGGAAGCGACACCAACAAATACTGTTCAAGTTAGTTTTAGTAAAGTAGCAGAGATTTCTCAAACGCAAGTAAAAAGCGCCGACGGTGTAATTACGGCGGTAGAAGCCAATAGTAAAACCGCTCAATTGTGGCTGGGAGGCTTACCGCCTACAGTTTTGGAATATTACAAAGAAAATTCTCAGTTAAGTGTTTTGGCGACAGAGACAACTAATATACAATTGCAAGTGCGATCGCGTAATGGTTTAACCGCTATTGCTCAAGTTATTGGTGACAATCCCTTACAAGTAGGGCAACTTGTACGAGAAGCAATTAGAGTTTTACCGCGCAATGTCAGCCTAAATATTGCTTTATCTCCTAGTTTAGAACGGATTGAAAAGGTAGATGCAACCAGCGCTTTTGCAGCTATTCCCCGTGTGTCTTTAGTTACAACTACAGAGCTACCTGTAGATTATTTATTTGGACGAATACCCGAATCTCCCGCTAGTCGTTACGGTTTATTTTCTCCCAAACAAGAGCTAATTCCTAACAGTGTTGGAGAAGCTGGAGAAGCAGCCAAATTAGCTGTAAATCGGCTAATTCCTAAGTTAAAGACACTTTTAGCCGTGAAATTATGGCGGCTAACCAGTAATGCGGGATCTTCCTTTTTGGGAGTAGAAGCAACTTTAGAAGTTATTAACCCGGAAAAAAAGGTAGTAATGCAACTACAGTCTGAGCGATCGCATTTATCTAAAAATAAGCTCAAATTGCCCCTAAATGCTTCTATCTTACTGCCAACTATTGCAATTGGGAGTCAGATTCAGTATCGAGTCAGTAATAGGAGCGATCAATCGGTTTATTTGTTGCTTATGGGCTTAGATAGTAATAAAAGTGCGATCGCGCTTTATCCAATTTCACCTACTGATGAACCCAATAGCTTAGAAAAACCTTTACTCCAAAATATAATAATTAATCCCGGCGAAACTATAACTGTACCGTCTAATTTCGTTGACTTTCAGTGGTTAACCCATACCCCGGCGGCGGTTACAGAAACTTATTTAATCTTTAGCATTGCTAGTTTTACCTCTGCTTTAGCGGCTTTGCAAAATGGCATCCAAGCCCCCACCGCCGAAAAAGAGTATATTGGGGCATTATCAAACCCTGTAGAAGTTGCTACTGCTGTATTACAAGACTTGCACAACGCCAGTGGAAATAAGCCCGATATAGATACATACAACTTAGATGTAAATACTTGGGCAAGTCTCAATTTTATTTATCAAGTTGTTTAACTTCTGGTAGGCTACACTTGGTATATATCTGGGAGTTTCAGCTTGCCAACGCAGCAACAGCTAATAGCCTCAGCGTTTCTCTGTCAGTTACTTTCCACTCTGTACCAGCCAATCCAAGTTTTTCGATAGGACCAGAGATTTAAGACAATTTACATCCAGGCTGGAGTCAATGACGGTATTGCCCTAGTAATCGATCTTGATGGAAGCTAAAGAGTTTGTTCTATGATGCCAAATCTGTTTCAAATGACAAATACTGAGCTAAAACGGTATATTTCTGAACATCGAAGTGATAATGAGGCATTTCAAGCAGCAATGGAAGTTTTGATGAGTCGTCGCAATCCTGCTAACCGTCAATCTTATCCGTTTGAACTCGCAAATCCTGAGATTGAAGTTGAAGCTATTTTGAAAGCAAAGCTCAATTCGATTGAGTAGTGACGATCCAAAAAGTCGTTAGGAGTCGGATGTTACTTGCGGCTCAAATTAGTAGTTAAATCGACAACGCTTAAAGAATATACTTAACTAGAAAGTGTTAGTAGCTAAGTTAGCAGAATTGCTACAGCAAAAATCTGTATGCAATAAAAGATTGATGCGTTCCTCGTCCCACCAGCTATTTTTATGACTTCTGAAATTCAGTTTCTCATGTGCGCCCCCGATCATTACGATGTGGATTATGTTATCAATCCCTGGATGGAAGGGAATATTCATAAATCATCGCGCGATCGCGCGGTGGAACAATGGGAAAAATTACACCACGTCCTTGCAGGTAATGCCATTGTAGACCTAGTTAAACCGCAAAAAGGCG
>JACCVJ010000419.1 GCA_013698215.1 Tatlockia sp.
GCTGAAACAGGTATTCGCCAATAATTGCCCCTAATAATGGCCCGATTAGAATACCTAATAATGGGCCGCCAACAGGTAAAGCAGGCAATAAACCAAGGATACCGACAACTAAACCGACAATTGCACCAATTTGCCCCCATTTACTAGCGCCAGCGCGTTTTGCTCCCCAGTAGGTAGCTAATAAATCAATCCCAATTCCCATAATTAAAACGCAAGTCGCAACTATCAAAGGCAACCCGATACTGGCAAAAGAGCCTTGCACTGCTCCCCAAATTAAAATAGCTACCAATATCAAGCTAGTACCAGGAATTGCCGGTACAACCGCCCCAACTATTCCTACAACCATTACCGCCACAAGCAACCAGTAGAGAGCTAACATACAACAATTTCAACCTGTATCGGGTAGATGATTACTCAAAGTGACAGCGATTTTATCAGCAATGCCACTAATCCAGTTCTCATCTTGCTTGGTATAGCTGCGCGGAGCATCTGCCCCTAGAATTAATACTCCGCGATCGCCAATGGGTTGCGCGATCGCCCCTTGAGTATTTTCGGGCAAATAATCAAACTCAATTTTTCCGGGATAAATGGTCAGATTCACTAAATAAACGGCTTTTTGTTTATCTAGCACTCTTTGCAAAATTGCCCCAGGTTTAACTTCTTTTTGCTCTCCCAAAATTCCCCGCCGCAACAGCACTTTACCTTGATAAAAAACTACGATTACTTTTGTAACAGTGTTAGTAAGCAATAGGTGCGATGCCCAAGCTAATTCGGTTTTTACCTCCTGGGGCAAATCGGGCGCAAGCTCAAAACCTTCCTCACCAATTAAATTTACCGCGTCAGGCGATCGTGGTGTAACTTGCTGCCACAATAAACCAGTCAAAACTAATACCGCACTTAAGATTACACCCAACGCATCCGCCCGTGATTGAGAGCCTGTAAGCTCTGGAGTCAATAAACGATTGATTAGCAGTAAAATCCCCGCACCAGCCCCTACTACAATCGGCAACCGCCGCAAAACTTGGTTTTGATCTGGTTTAGCCATAAATCGCTTCTACCAATTAGCTAATTGCTAATTATTCTTCTCCAGGCTCAATAATGCGTTGAAACAAGTATCCTGTACCCCTAGCCGTCAATATTAGTTCGGGATTACTAGGATCGTCTTCTAACTTGGCGCGTAACCGGGAAATATGTACATCGACAACGCGAGTATCAACGTGTCTTTCAGGGGTATAACCCCATACTTCCTGTAAAATTTCCGAGCGCGAAAAAGCTTCCCCAGAGCGGCTAACCAGTAACTCTAATAAGCTAAACTCCATTCCCGTCAACCGAATGCGCTCATCGCCTTTGTAAACTTGCCGCTTGTTGGTGTCAACGCGTAAATTAGTAACATGGATGACTCCAGAACTAGGAATACCCGACATTCCCGTTTTATCTACTCTCCGCAGTACCGAGCGAATCCTTGCTTCTAGTTCTTTAGGTGAAAAAGGCTTAACTACATAGTCATCCGCGCCCAACTCTAGCCCGGTGATGCGATCGGCTACATCTCCTAGGGCTGTTAGCATAATGATGGGTACGTCTGATTCTTTACGCAACTCTTGACAAACACCATAGCCATCAAGCTTAGGCATCATTACATCTAAAACTACTAAATTTGGTTCTGCTTTACGAAAAATCTCTAAAGCTTCCTCACCATCGGCGGCGGTTACGACATCATACCCAATCATCGACAGCCGAGTTTCCAAAATGCGGCGAATGCTGGCTTCGTCGTCTACTACAAGGATTTTTTCTTTATGATTTTCCAATTTTAATACCTCTCCTGCAAGTGAAATCTGGCGATCGTTAATTTTTAGTTCTATTCCATTAAGATTATCACTTCATCTAATCGTTTTAAGAAGCCGGGAGTATTACTAATACTGGATTTCCAGCTTTCTTAAGATTTCCTTCATATAAATATTTCGTAAAATCAAAAAAACACCGATGGCAAAACCCCGAACTTACTACGTTTGCAATGATTGCGGAGGCGATTCACCCCAATGGTTTGGCAAGTGTCCCCACTGTGGAACTTACAATTCTTTAGAGGAGCAAATAGAATCAAGTAGTTCTATGCTTCCTAGTCGAGGCGCAGTCCAATCTGGGCGTAATAATGGTAAATCAAATAAACCCGCCAAAGCGCGCGCCGCTTTAACTTTTGCTCAAATTACTCCCCGTGACGAGGAGCGCTGGCTTTCTGGCTACAGTGAATTAGATCGAGTTTTAGGTGGGGGAATTGTACCCGGATCTTTGGTGCTAATTGGCGGCGATCCAGGGATTGGTAAATCTACTTTACTATTGCAAGTATCTAATCTTTTAGCTGAAAATTACCGCGTTCTCTACGTTTGTGGCGAAGAATCTGGGCAACAAGTCAAGCTCCGAGCTTCTAGATTAGGGGTTTTTAACAAATTGCAATCTTTAGACCAAGTTGCTGAAACAACTAACCATAAACGAGACGGTGCGGATCTTTATGTGTTGCCAGAAACAGATTTAGAGGAAATTTTGCGAGAATTAGAATCGCTAAAGCCAAATGTAGCAGTAATTGATAGTATTCAAACAATTTACTTACCCTCTATGACTTCTGCGCCGGGTTCGGTGGCGCAAGTACGCGAATGTACGGCGGCTTTGATGAAAGTAGCCAAGCGCGAAGATATAACACTACTAATTGTTGGTCACGTAACCAAAGAAGGCGCGATCGCAGGGCCCAAAGTATTAGAGCATTTAGTCGATACGGTACTATATTTTGAAGGCGATCGCTTTGCTTCTCACCGCTTGCTGCGATCGGTCAAAAATCGCTTTGGCGCAACTCACGAAATTGGCGTATTTGAAATGGTCGAACAAGGACTAAGAGAAGTAGCTAACCCTTCAGAGTTGTTTTTAGGAACCCGCGATGAAAATACCCCTGGTACTGCCCTTGTCGTCGCCTGTGAAGGCACTCGCCCCATTGTCGTAGAGTTACAAGCTTTGGTAAGCCCTACTAGCTACAGTTCTCCCCGACGCTCAACTACGGGAGTTGACTACAATCGACTATTGCAAATTTTGGCAGTTTTAGAAAAAAGGGTAGGTATTCCCCTATCAAAATTAGACACTTATGTTGCGTCAGCCGGGGGTTTGAATGTTGAAGAACCTGCGGTAGATTTGGGGGTAGCGATCGCCGTTGTAGCAAGTTTCCGCGATCGCGTGGTCGATCCGCGTACAGTATTAATGGGTGAAGTTGGTTTAGGCGGACAAATTCGCCCAGTTTCCCAAATGGAACTACGCTTAAAGGAAGCGGCAAAACTAGGATTTAAACGCGCGATCGTTCCTAAAGGTCAAAACTATCCCGATATTAGTAGTTTAGAAATTATCCCCGTAGCTAAGGTGATTGATGCTATTATTGCCGCTATTCCACCGCAACACCTATCAGAGTTCGATCTGCCGGACGAAGAAGACGAAACATGAACAATTACCAACAGTCACTTGTTAATTGATACTATGATGCGCTCTCCCCAATTAAAACTATTACTCCCGCTAACGCTAATTGTCACTACTATTGGTTGTTTTGCTCAAGAAGTAACAACTAATCCTAATTTGTCCTCTACAACACCACAACTTGCCGTAGCTGCACCCCTCAAAGCTGCCAAACCTGCCTATGCTTTCGTAGATAGTATTTGTTTAAATACTCATTGGAGTTATGACGACACTGCTTACGGTCAAAAATATAATGGTGTAAAACAAAAATTAGTCGCTCTTGGCGTTCGTCATGTCCGCGATGGCGGGACAGGTAAAGATGTCATTGCCAAAATGAAAGAACTAGGAAATTTGGGGATCAAGACTACCTATATCATGAATCCAGATAGTGGAATTACCGCTAATTCCTCTTATTGGGCTGCCGATCCTGCCTACAATATTACTGATTTTGTCAAAAATAAAGTCGGGACTAAGGCGATTGATGCGGTAGAAATTACCAATGAAATCGATCTCAATTACCAAAAATTATATTGGCGCAAAGGTGACACGGAAAAACTTAACGATGATTCTAAATCCCCCTTATATTGGGTTTCATACATTCAAAGCTTGACTACAGATACCTACAAAGCCTTAAAGAGCGATCGCGCTACTGCTCAAGTTAAAGTCCTTGGACCATCTTTAGGGCATACCTACGATTATGGCAACAAGTCGCCATTAAAAGATTTAAGTGCTGTTGTCGATTGGGGAAATTTTCACCCCTACCCAGGTGGTGGTAATCCCTTTAATAATCCATACAAGTACAACACCATTGAAAAATACTATTGGCAAGGCAACTTTCCTTCAGTAAATATCAACAAAAATCCTTATGCTTTTGATGTTTACGCTCCACCTTTTAAAGGTAAGCCAATGGCAGCAACCGAAACAGGCTATTTTACGACCAAAGGTGAAAAAGGTATTTCCGAAAAGGTACACGGTAAATATATGCCGCGTTTATTTTTAGAATACTTCCGTCAAGGTATTCCCCGCACTTGCTCTTATGAATTCCTAGATCAGTGGAATCAGCCTGAAAATCCTGAAGCTAATTACGGACTATTACGCAACAACTTAAGTCCAAAACCCGCTTATACTGCTTTAAAAAATCTCATTAGCGTCCTAAAAGATCCCGCAGGAGCTAAAATTATTCCCAGAGCTTTAAACTATAATCTTTCAATTAAAGCACCACCCGGCTACGACAGAACCGAGTACGTACACGATCTTTTATTACAAAAGCGTGATGGCAATTTTTACCTGGTGTTATGGCATGAAATTTCTAATGGCGATGTCAGTACTACCCCAGTAAGAGAAATTAATCCGCCACCTATGCCCACTCAAGTAAACTTATCTACGCCAATTGTTAGTGCTGCCATTTACACGTTAGATGATGCAGGCAATATGTCTAACAAGGCTGCCTCGATTAAGAGCAATAAAATCAGCCTCAATGTCACGGATAAAGCCACAATTATCAAGCTCGTACCGCGCAGATAATTAACTTTGGAGGCTGAATTTGGCTAGAAATATCTCGATTAGAGGCGAAAGTTAGGATTTTTCAGCCTCTAATTTCTAAATTTACCTCTTTGGATAAAGAAACTAGCGATCACCTATACGGCAAATTGCAGCGTACAAAAGTTAAGGTACTAACTTGGCTCAAATGTAAAGTCATTTACTCTACTTAACTATTTAGGTTAGATTAAGAACAGATTAAGAAGTTAATATAGATTTGACATTACCGTTGCAACTGAAAGATATTTAATTAATTTGGCTGGCTAGGAAAGTACTGTTAACCTTTTTTACTCAGTTCGGATCGTATTGAAAAATACATTAAACAATTAGGAAAACCAGTGGATAACAAAACAAATTTTCTTTACCCGCGCAGTCGCTACTACGGTCAAGTGAAACCAGAGAACCTAGTTTTTAATGCAAATTTACAAGAATTTGCTCAAAGGGTAAGTTACATTTGTAACTTAGAAACTGCTGGCAAGCTGTCCCCGGAAGAATCTTATCAGAAAATTCGCGCTCTGTGGAAGCAACTCAAACGCTCCAGACAACAATTGGGAATCGGCAGTAAACTCTTTAGTGATGACAACG
>JACCVJ010000521.1 GCA_013698215.1 Tatlockia sp.
AAGGATTTATTCAGGAGGAAATTAAATAAAATGCTCGGCAAAACTATCATTCGTAAATCTATTACAACTCTCATTGCCGTCGCTGTTTGGAGTGTTTTTTCAATGGCTGTTCTAGCCGCTCCAGATGATGTGATGGGTGAAATGACGGTTAGCGGACAAGTTACCGTTGATGGTCAAAAATCTGTTTCTAACTCAACCGTAATATCGGGTAGCACAATCGTTACCGGCACAAACTCAACCGCTACGATTAATTTAGGTAAAAGCGGTCGTGTGGAACTTCTTTCGGATACTACTGTAACCTTAAAGTTTACAAACAACAGTATCGTTGGAATGCTGACAGCCGGACAAGTTCGTATTGCTAATACCGCCGGTATTGCAGCTACTGTCACGACGAGAAATGCAACTGTTATTGCGGATGCCGGACAAGCTGACACTTTTAGTGTCGATGTCGGTTGTTCGGATGAAGCTCGCTGCACACAAACCCATGTTGAAACTACAATCGGTTTAGTTACTTTAAGAAGTGGTTCTACCGATAAACAAGTTGCTGCCGGAACGGATGCGACATACGGCAATCCTTCTCAAACCGGATGTAAACCATGTCTGCGTCCCGGTTCGGTTCCGCCACTAAGAACTGCGGGTGCAGGTTCGTTATTCTTTTTACTAGCTGCGGCTGGTGCGGTTGGCGTGGCAATCTTTTTCAGTGGGGACAATAACGTTATACTTGGACCGCCTGCAATTGTTGTAAGTGGCGTGCGCTAAATATAGTTCGATTTTGTGGTTTCACAAAATTAGACTTATGCTTTAAATTTACGGGTCATGTTGAATAAACGTGACCCGTAAATTTTATTCTGTGTGTGAATAATTTAACAACTATTATCAGTTTTATATAAATTCTTAATCTTATGCATATTGCAGTTATTGGTACGGGATATGTTGGTTTAGTGACAGGTGCTTGTTTTGCTGAATTTGGCGTAGAAGTAACTTGTGTTGATTTAGATAAAGGTAAGATTGACCGATTAAATCAGGGAATCATACCTATTTATGAGCCGGGTTTGGACGACATCGTTGAAAAAAATTCAAAAGCCGGAAGGCTTCATTTTACAACTGAGATTAAATCTGCCATCGAACAAGCATTAGTAATTTTTTTAGCAGTCGGGACACCACCGCGAGAAGACGGTTCTCCCGATATGAGCTTTTATCAATCGGCAGCCAAAGATATTGCCGAACATATGAACGGTTACAAGGTTCTTGTAACAAAATCAACGGTTCCGGTGGGAACCGGAAAATGGCTTCGGGAATTTATAAAAGAAAATCAAAAAAAACAAACAAACTTCGGAGTTGCATCAAATCCAGAATTTCTGCGTGAAGGCGCTGCAATCGAGGATTTTATGCGCCCCGACAGAGTTGTAATCGGAAGTAATGAACAAGATGCAATTGCGGTTATGAAGGACCTCTATCGTCCACTTTATTTAATCGAAACTCCCATCGTTATTACTTCACTCGAAGCAGCCGAACTAATTAAATATGCTGCGAATGCATTTCTAGCCACAAAAATTTCATTTATAAATGAAATTGCTAACCTTTGCGACAAAATAGGTTGTGATGTCCATGAAGTTGCACGCGGAATGGGAATGGATAAACGCATCGGAAGTAAATTTCTTCATCCGGGACCGGGATTTGGCGGTTCATGCTTTCCGAAAGATACACGAGCGCTTTCGACCGTAGCAAAACATTTTGGCACGGAATCCCGTATTGTCGATACGGTTATAGAGGTAAATGACCTTCAGCGCAAAGCAATGATTCCCAAAATCGAGTCGTTAGTCGGTGATTTTGCGGGCAAACAAATAGGCGTTCTCGGTCTTTCATTCAAACCGGAAACTGATGATATGCGCGAGTCTCCGGCAATTGATATTATTAGAGAGATGCAAGCAAGGGGAGCAAAGATTAAGGCTTTTGACCCAGTGGCAATGGAAGAAGCAAAGCACTATTTGCCAGACATTGATTATGTGGAAGACGAGTATGCAGCTATCGAAGGAGCAGATGCTTTAGTTTTTATGACTGAATGGAATCAATTTCGGGCGTTAGATATGGAAAAAGTAAAAAATCTTTTGAATTTTCCGAAAATTATTGACCTTAGAAATATTTATGAACCAAAAGATATGCGCAATCTTGGTTTTGAATATGTCGGTGTTGGCAGATAACAAATTATGTAAAATTTACAAGGATTAATACTTGTATTTTTTCTGTATAAGTTTCCCAATTACATAACCTATTTGAATTTTATGTCCCTAACAACAAAAATACTGGTAACCGGCGGTGCAGGTTTCATTGGGTCAAACTTGGCTGAAGAACTTATTAAACAAGGCGCGAGAGTTTCTATTTTAGATAATCTGACAACCGGTTTTACAGAAAATCTGGAAGAGGTAAAAGGCGACTTTGAATTTATTAAAGGAGATCTAAATGATGACGAAAAACTCAAGAAATCACTTGAGGACGTTGAAATCGTCTTTCACCAAGCCGCTTTGCCAAGCGTTCCCCGTTCAGTGGAAAATCCTTTAGAAACCCATCAGGCTTGTGTCAACGGCACATTTAATTTACTTCTTAAAGCAAAGCAACAGGGTATCCGTCGCGTGATTTATGCCGCATCGAGTTCTGCATACGGAAACCAAAAAACGCTTCCAAAAGTTGAAACAATGATTCCATGTCCGCTTTCACCTTACGCGGCGGCAAAATTAATGGGAGAGTATTATTGTCAGGTTTTTTCCCGGGTGTATGGTTTGGAAACAATTTGTTTGCGTTACTTTAATGTTTTTGGACCTAAACAAAATCCTTCTTCACAATACTCGGGTGTGATTTCGCGTTTTATTGATTCATTAATGAGCAACAATCGTCCGATTATATATGGCGACGGTGAGCAATCCAGAGATTTTACATATATCGCTAATGTAGTAGATGCCAATATAAAAGCCTCGCAGACTTATAAAGGTATCGGTGAAGTGATAAACGTTGCAAACGGAGAACGCATAACACTTAATGATTTGCTGGACACCTTAAAAGTAATAACAGGCAGGAATGATATTAATGCAGATTACCAAACGGAAAGAAAAGGTGATGTAAAACATTCGCAGGCAGATAATACACGCGCCAGAGAATGGTTGAGATACGAAAAACTATTTGATTTGGAAAGCGGTTTACGGCAGACAATCGAATGGTGGGCTTCAAGTCGTTTCGCTGAAAAATATAGAAAAAGTTAGATTTTATAGCAAACGAAAAAGAGGCAAGTCCCCTTTACC
>JACCVJ010000628.1 GCA_013698215.1 Tatlockia sp.
TTCCCGATCCTTGGTTCAAAAATCGTCATGCCAAAAGACGACTGTTGCAGCCGCAGTTAGTAGCCGAATTAGCGACTTATTTAGCTAGTGGTGGTATGGTGTTTTTGCAATCAGATATTGAGGGACTGTTGTTAGAAATGCGCGATCGCTTTGCAACGCACCCAGACTTTACATTGCAAAGCCTAGAACCCTTACTAACACCCAATCCTTTACCTGTAGCTACCGAAAGAGAACACACAACATTGTTACGAAGGGAACCTGTTTATCGGGCGATATTTATCCGGCGTTAAATCCAATTAGGTAGCCATTGCTTGACCCATAAGGGTAATTGCGAGTAGTTAAAATAAGGCAAACGTAGGCGATATTCGGCTAAAGATAAAGGTAAACCCAAATAAACAGGCATCCAGAAGACGAAAGCTAACAGAATCGAGAAAATAGTTGTTAACCCTAGGATTCGGACTGATGAGCGATAACTTTGCAACCAATTATTTACAAAAAATGCGATCGCAAGTCCCGCAAATACTGAAGAACCCATATAGTGATAAATAAACGTGCAGCGCGTTACCGGAATCCAAGGTAGCAAGTTAGCCAGCCAATTGAGGACTAAATATAAAATAATCCAGTTGTCAGTAATTTGGCGATCGCTAATTTGAGGAAATAAGCTAAATTTTTGCGTAGACAAGCTATATCGCAACGCTAACCACAGCATATAAAAAATAGCCGCAGTAGACAGCCACCACAATACCGGATTGCCCATCGCATGAACATCATAAATTACATTTGCGGCGGTTGCTGGTGGCGCTGGGGTATCAAAAGTTAAGGGTACGGTGGTGTTAGCCGCCGTGCGATAAAAGTAGGCTACAGGACGCAGCATGAATATCCAAGTGTACCAATCAGAGCAGTAAGGATGCACTTTTGCTCCGTCGCCGATTCTTTCGTGATAAGACAAAATTTGTTTCTGCATATCCCAAAAGTTGGGAGTGGGGTTTTGTTGCAGGTGCGGAATCCAAGCAAGGCTATAAACGGCAACGGGGATGATTGCTAAGTAAACTAAAATGTGTCCTAACTTAAGCTGAGTCAGGTTTTGTAGCGGTGTAGTGTTATGGCGACCTATATAAGCATTTTTGAGCGGATTTAGCCACTGAATCGCCCAAGCAGCTAACCAAAGAAGATAAATTCCTAGCAAAAACCATAAACCATTCCACTTAATCGCCGCCGATACCCCAAACCACACCCCAGCGATGGCTAGATAGAGGCTGCGTTTGATGCGATGATGTTTGAGTCCTAATAACAAAAATAACTGCCCTAGCAGCCCAAAAATCACTAGATAGATATTATTGAGGGCGTAACGGGACTCTACTAAAAATAAACCATCGGTGGCGGCGAATAAGGCAGCAATTAGAGCGTAGTTGCGGCGTAAACTAATTTGATAGGCGATCGCAGCTACAACTAAAGGAATAAACGAGCCAGTTAAAGCATTAAGCCAACGATAGCTCCAAGTAGAACGCACCGAGCCTGTAAGATTATTGACGGTATCTTGTCCAATGGTCAGATGGCTACCAATCCAAATCCCCATCGCAATAATATACTGACTTAAAGGCGGATGAGCGTTGAAAAACTTGGTATTGGTCAGGTAGTTGTTGGCAAACTTGGCATAGTAAACTTCATCAAAGACAAAGGTATTAAAGCGCCCTAATCCCCAAAATCGCAGGATTATTGAAAATAAAAATATGCCTACTAAACCAATCCAAAACCAGGGAATTGAGTTAGGGCGCTTGTTAGACACAAACATATTACAAGGCTTCTTAGCTCAAAGAGTATTCAGACTAAGATACCTTTTCTGCGTCCGCTACTACGAGCAAAGTCTTGAGTACCGAATCAGGATTGAGACTAATAGAGTCGATACCCTGCTCTACTAAAAATTTAGCAAACTCTGGGTAATCGCTGGGTGCTTGACCGCAAATACCAATTTTGCGATGATTCTTTTTAGCCGTTGCGATCGCCATTTGTACCATTCTCTTTACTCCTTCGTTACGCTCATCAAATAAATGTGCCACTAAAGCTGAGTCTCTATCCAAGCCTAGGGTTAGTTGGGTTAAGTCATTAGAACCAATTGAGAAGCCATCAAATACTTGGCTAAATTCTTCCGCCATAATTACATTACTTGGCAATTCGCACATTACATAAACTTCTAGTCCGTTAACACCTCTTTCTAAACCGTGTTTTGCCATTTCTGCAATTACGCGCTTACCTTCATCAGGAGTACGACAAAAGGGAATCATCGGAATAACGTTTGTTAAACCCATTTCATCGCGTACTCGTTTTAAGGCGTAACATTCTAAGGCGTAAGCTTCGCTGTAACGCTCATCATAGTAGCGACTTGCACCCCGCCAACCAAGCATCGGATTTTCTTCTTTTGGTTCAAATTGTCTACCACCGAGTAAATTAGCGTATTCGTTGGTTTTAAAGTCGCTCATCCGCACTATTACAGGGTTAGGATAAAATGCCGCCGCGATCGTCGCTACTCCCCGTGCTAATTTATCGATAAAATACTGGGGTTTATATTCGTATAGTTGCGTAAGCTTGGCAATTTTTGCTTTAACAGTTTCATCTTCTAGCTTGTCGTAGTGAATTAAAGCCAGTGGATGCACTTGGATATAGTTAGCAATAATAAATTCTAACCGCGCCAATCCTACCCCATCGTTAGGAATAGCCGAAAAACCAAAAGCTTCGGAGGGATTTCCCACATTCATTAAAATTTTAGTCCGAGTGCGGGGTAAGTTTTCTAAAGGTACTTCCCTAACTTCAAAAGGTAACAATCCCGCATAAACCCTTCCTTCTTCACCTTCAGCGCAGGAAATAGTTATTTCTTGACCATTTTTTAGAACTTCTGTAGCGTTATTAGTTCCCACAATTGCCGGAATCCCCATTTCTCTAGCAATAATTGCAGCATGACAAGTCTTTCCACCAGAATTAGTCACGATCGCACTCGCTTTTTTCATAATTGGTTCCCAATCAGGATCAGTGCGATGGGTAACTAACACTTCTCCAGTGCGAAATTGATCGATTTTGTTAATATCTACAACGATCCTAGCTGCTCCTTGACCAATTGCTTCTCCCACACTGCTACCCATAATTAAGGGCGATCGCGCATCTTTTGAAGTAAAATGATAGCTGCGTAAGATATTTTGGGATTTTTGCGACTGTACGGTTTCTGGTCGTGCTTGAACGATAAATAATTCCCCAGTTATTCCATCTTTTGCCCATTCCATATCCATTGGGGTATATTGGTTATGAACTTGGCTGTAATGATCTTCAATCACACACGCCCATTTTGCTAGTTGTAAAATTTCCTCATCTTCTAGGGCATATTGAGCGCGGCTTGCTTCGTCTACCAATAGATTTTTAGTAAACTTAGAGCCGTCATCGTAAACCATTTTTAACTCTTTACTACCTACTCTTTTCTTTAAAATTGGGCGGAATCCTTGTTTTAAAGTCGGCTTAAATACACTGTATTCATCAGGATTTACCGCACCTTGAACGACATTTTCCCCCAATCCATAAGCCGCAGATAGCAGCACAGAATTTTTAAAGCCTGTTTCGGTGTCGATAGAAAACATCACCCCAGAACAAGCCAAATCGGAACGTACCATTTTTTGGACTCCGACGGAAAGCGCTACATCTAAGTGGTCAAAGCCTCTATGATGGCGATAGGAAATTGCGCGATCGGTAAATAAGGAAGCAAAGCAACGATGACAAGCTGCTAAAACTCCTGGGGTACTATGAACGTTGAGATAAGTTTCCTGTTGTCCAGCAAAACTAGCATCAGGTAAATCTTCCGCCGTAGCGCTAGAACGTACCGCAACATCGGTATCATTACCATATTTTTGACATAATTGCAAGTAAGCTTTAGCGATCGCATTGCTTAGTTCTACAGGAAATGCGGTGTGCATAATCAACGATCTTGCTTGTTTTCCTGTTTCCTGCAACTGATTTACATTATCTACATCTAAGTCAGCAAACAGCCTGCTTAATTGTGCTTTTAATCCAGCTTTCTCAATAAAATAACGAAAAGCATAAGCTGTAGTTGCAAAACCATTAGGAACTTTTACTCCCTTAGAGACTAATTGCTGGATCATTTCACCTAAAGAGGCATTTTTTCCGCCTACTAAGCCAATGTCGCTAATGCCTACTTCACTAAACCACAGAATTAGCGATCGCTCCTTAAAGTCCAAGGAATTTTCTTGCTCTACAACAATCACTTGCTTTCCTCTACTTTTAATTTCTAGCTTAATAATTATCAGTTTATCTGAGAAATAATGAAACTATTTGATTATTTATTTCTCTTTTCTAAAAATATGTAATTAAAAACATTCTTTTATTGCTATATAAATACAGAAAAAGTATTAACTGTAGTCCTTAATACTTTTTTTTACTATAAATTTTATTAGTTATTTTTAGACGACTTTAGCTATTATCAAGCAAGGTAAATTTCAAACAGGGAATCCTAGCTTACCAAAACCAAAGCGCGCCACCAAGGAATAGAAAGACTAATCGGAACATTATTTTTTTTGCGGATATCTTGAATATTCCACCCCGTAAGCCTAGCTAAAATTTGCAATTCTTGTTCAAATCTGCGATGTAAAGACCTTTGATACTGTTTTCCAGCGTCACATTTAGCTTCGCCATTAAAAGGATAATGTAATACATATCTACCTTGAAAGAATTGATTATTGGCTGTCTCTTGAAACATCAAATCTTCAGGAAACTTATCGCAGCTATAACGGACGTGTAACCGAGTAAAAAATACATTACTATTGACCGACGAATCTAACCAAAAAAACGCCAGCTTTGCGTAATTTTTCTGGGTTTAAAGATTCCGCCGAACAAGGGTCGCAACTTCCCATATTTCAAGCATATTCAAGAAAAGCTACTTTTTTATTTTCTTTTGTGTACGAGGTTTGAAACATTGACTTGTAAAAGCTGCCAAACTCATCTTTTACAAACAAAGGAACATCCGCATCGGAAGGAAGATTTACTGTCCGGTAACTTGTCAATTCTGCTTGTCCTTTTGGCGACAGAATATAGACAAGTAAATCTTGCTCATTTGTTGAATTTATCATGCCTAAACGAATTGGAAACATGAATTTTGGCGACTCAAAAGCCATTGTTAAAGGTCTAAGAAACTCGTAACCAGATTTATCAAACTCGGCTAGGTTTACCTTAGCAACAAAAAACTTCATGTTCTAACGAATGTAAGGTTGCAATATGAACCGCTCATGAGTCGGTGTAAAAATACATCTAAAGTCCAACCTAGCCAAATATTTCTAACCGCTTCTAACCCCGCGTAAGCAATTAAAAAAACAACGCTTGTATCCCATCTTCCTACTTGTTTTAAAATAATCCCATCCGTACCAAAAAACAACAGCGTCTACCACCAATCGTCGCCCCATTGTCCGGGTGAAACCCAAGCATTGGGAGTTAGAGTTAAAGCTGAAATAATCCCAAAATTAGCCGAGTTGAAAAAATGTTTATCGTTGAATTTAAAAATAAATGTACTAGAGATTGCTAAAAATCCAGCTAAAACCATTGTTAGGTAACTGTCTGCACGTAGCAACAAACTTAAGCCTAAACCAGTAATTACTGCACTACGCAGCGAAGGTAGTTTTAAAGGATTAGATAAACTAAACTTCTGCGTAGACAAATAAGTTTTTATTTCTTCATTAGCCCATTGAGTAATTAAGCAAGTTAGTAGCAAAACTATAATTAGTTCTGGCTTTAACGTTCAATCTTTTGTACTAATCCTTAAAAACAGGAGACTAGCCAAGAACAATATTTAATAATCGCGGACATCTTTAAAAAACATGGTTTTTATCAATGAAACAATGTAATTGCTGGTAAAAAAATAGATTGGTTAACGGTTACCTAAAATGTAACAGCCTAAGTAATAATACATATTGATACGGGAGAAGTGCGAAGCCCTGCGTGCGCGCTTGCGCTATCGCAAGCTATCCTAAAGCGTTGCAGTAGCCTTCAGCTAAAGTATTTTTATAACCTAAACTTAAAATTTGTTTTAAGCTTCAAATACAAAACATTACTTTTTGTACTTAGTTTTTAATGTTTAGCAAATTGAGGTATTGACAAAACGAAAGGTTTGTAATATAGAAAAGTTTTGTAAGCAAGCCATACTTACTCAAGTGATTATTTAGGATAATAAAAAATAAATCGCTATAGACAGTGAGGTTAGAAAATGGAGCCACTACAAAAACAGGTTACAACTTTAAGTCAAAAA
>JACCVJ010000627.1 GCA_013698215.1 Tatlockia sp.
CAAACAAAAATCCCCCGTGTCTGTCGGAATATCTACATCAGCCAGTTGCTTGAGCAATCGATAGAAACTATAAGCAGTAAATCGTTTAAACCAGCTTTCTTGACGGCGTTGAGTACGTTGGGCGTAAACTACTTGATAACCTTGTCGCCACTTTTCCACCATATCAGGGATAAGTTCGGGGGGATCTTGTAAGTCTGCGTCTAAAATAACGACAATTTGACCCCTAGAAAAGTTTAGACCCGCAGTCACAGCAATTTGGTGTCCAAAATTGCGCGCCAAACTCAGATAACAAACACGGGCATCTTTATCGTGCAATTCGCGCAACAAAGGCAAAGAGCGATCGCGGCTACCATCATTAATTAAAATCAATTCTACCGCCCCATCCATCCGATCCATTACCGCGCTCATGCGGCGGTACATCTCAGAAATCGTTTCTTCTTCGTTATAAACTGGAATAATAAAAGAATATTTAGGAGACATATTTAGCGTTCCTTCAAGTCTTCGCTGCTAAATTCTGTTGATTTCAAAGCTTTTGCGGTTTTATTAAGCCCAGGGCGACGACGATACCACGTAGAGCCTCCCACCAGAATACCTGTAAGTGCCAATGCTCCGACTAAAGGTAAAACATCTCCTGTATGCAATGCCTTTAACCCTGAACTTCCCAGCAATACAAATGGTAAAATACCAGGGACTGTACCAATAGTTGTACCTAAAACATAATCTTTAAAACTAATTGATGTTAATCCCGCCGCAAAATTAACCAACCCGTAGGGCATAATTGGCACTAACCGGATAGCAAACATATAAAATAAACCGCCTCGGCACACTTCCGCATCCATGGCTTGCCAGCGCCCGCCAAGGCGTTTAGTTACTGCTTCCCGTCCTACAGTGCGAGTAAAAGTAAAAGCAACAATTGCCGCGATAATTGCCCCTAAGCTAGTCCACAAAGTTCCCCATACAGCTCCAAAAACTGCTCCACCTATAAGATTAAGAGCAGTTGATGGCAGAACCAGTATCGTTGCTGCAACATACAAGACAATATAAACAATTGGGCCCCAAAAACCCGCAGACTTCAGCCAAGCTTGAATTTGTACTGGATCGATCCCTCCGAGCAGATAAATTACTCCTCCAGTAGCAACAAAGCAGACAATTGTGAGTACCAATATACTTATTTTTATATTGGACATCCGCTTATATTCCTATTATTGACAAAATGAAGCCAATTTACGCTACCCATAATCCCCAAGAAAAGCGCATAGAAAAGTATATTAACAGTGCCACAAATAATCCCATAGTTACGTATCCCCAGCGCGGCTGACGAGCCAGCAACAGCCCTAATGCAAACGATAGCGACACAATAGCATAGGAAAAGCGGTGGACAGAATATACAGTCGAGCCAGAGCTAAATAGTAATGCTAAGGAGCATAAGCCGTAGACGAAGGCAATGCGGGGTAGCTGGGAGCGCGTCACCCATAAAATATAGCCGCCGCCAAAAAACATCAAAATTTTAGTTGTATCAATAAACGCGATAGTTAAGCCACGACGCAAAGTTAAGACTCTTGCAAATAGCTTTGGCCAAGGACTCCAACTACCGTCAGTATGTGCATGCCAGCCTCTTTGAGCGTGAATAAATGCTAGCGGATCGCCAAAATAAACAGCACAATACAGCATAAATAGTAGTAGTCCGCTAGTAGCAATTATCGCTGCAGTATAGGCAGTCGCAGGGCGACGTTCTTTCCAAGCTACTAGCAGAAAGGCAGGGGACAGGGCTACTCCTGTAATGCGAGTTGCTGTGGTCAAGGCTCCAAAAATACCAGCTTTTATATGATGCTTGCGATCAAAGGCTTGTAAAGATAGCGTGCTAAGTAATAAAAATAATCCTTCAGTGTAAGTTACAGTCCCATATAGAGAGAACGGACACAAAGCTAGTACAGCAGTTGCCCATCGCGCAGCACTAATTCCTTGGCGCTCTTTCACCCAATTGTATAAAACTAGCAAAGCACCTAAAAATGCTAGGTTGTTCACAATCGTACCTGCTACCGGAAATGCTATACCCAAGCTCATTATCCCGCGAGTAATCAGCGGATACAAAGGAAAAAATGCAATAGAATGTTGGGCGTTATCATCTGCGTATTCGTAGCCAAGAGTAGCAATACTTCTATACCAGTAACCGTCCCAATTAGTGAATCGATTCCATCCTGAGCGCTCCCAACCTATAAGTGAATTGATATGAGGATCGTCAACTCTATCTATGACTATCAAAGGTGCAATAATTTGCATTGCAACAACAATTAATAGTCGGCTGAATAACCACATTAAACAAACAAAAATCGTACCATTCGCCGCCTTGTTAGCAATTGTGTTTGTCATAGAGTAAAAACCATGATTCGATATACAACATTGACAGCAATGGAAAAGGCAAAAAATGATTTATGTTTAGTGATTTATGTTTAGTACCTAACCTAGCTTTACTTTTGCTCCTGAAACACCATTCTTGTCTAAGAATATCAATATTTTTCCTCAATGTATGCTAATAAGCCACACCGACCAACTGAAATGCTAAAGCAATTAATATGATTCTCAGCTACTAGCTGCTTACTTGACTTGCGTTACTCGCCAACTAAGCTTAAGATTAACCCAAAAATTCCAGATAGTAGCAACAGCGATCGCAATTAAGTTTGCAACATAACGATTGCGGAAAACAAAATTGAAAACTAGATTTAGCACCAGCACATTTAATACTAATCCTGCCAGGCAAACGATATTAAATTTTAAAAATCGCTTGCTACGCTGCTTCCACCCCTGTTGTTCGCCAGTAAGATCGCCAAACGTCCAGCGATCGTTCCAGAGAAAATTATTAAAAATTGCTATTTCGCCAGCAATGATTTTACTACGGGTCAAAGGCAAATCAAAAGTAGAAGGGTCGCTTAATAAATATAACAGTGTCATATCCACAAACACTCCTGAGAGACCTACTAAACCAAAGCGAACAAACCTCCCAAGCGGAAAACCGACACGATTAGTAAACTTGCCAATTCGTCCTGTAGAAACTCGTAATCTCAATAAATGTTGCAGATATTCTACATATTGTTTCCATGTGACTTTACTCTCACCGTCTTTGCGCTCTTGAAATACATAACCTACTTCTGCAATCTGGTCTATGTCTCCCCGCCCTAGCACTTCAATGAGAATTTTGTATCCGACTGGATTTAGAGTTTTACTAACTATGGAATTGCGACGCACCATAAAGTAACCACTCATCGGATCTGATACTCGACCAATTACCCTTGGTAAGATGAGCAAACCCAAGGTCTGAGCGCCACGCGACAGAAATCTCCTGATAAAACTCCAGCTACTTACACCACCACCGGAAACGTGACGGCTAGCAACAGCTAAATCGGCTCCTTCATCAATCCTACTCAACATTTGTAATAGAACTTGTGGCGGATGCTGCAAATCGCCGTCAATAACTCCCAAAACCCGTCCCCTTGCTACCTGCCATCCACGAATTACCGCCGAGGAAAGCCCCCGCTCGCGTTCGCGGCGCATTACCCGTAGTTGGGAATATTTGGGCATGAGATTCATCGCAATTTCCCAAGTGCGGTCTGGACTATTATCATCTACTACTATTAACTCGTATTCTCCAGGAATAAACTCATCTAGTAGCTGGCTTAATATCTTGACGATGTTATTGATATTTGCGCTTTCTTCGTAAGTTGGAATTACCAGTGAAAATCGTACTAAATCATTTTCTGAACTTTGAGAATTGGGCGGCAACGGAGGTATTTGCAACGAACCCGATGGAACAGTTAATAGAGAATTAGTTGACTGGAGAGTCATAAAGTAGGTTTAAGATTGCTAAGATTACAATAGAGTTGACAATCATCATAGAGGCGATCAATAAGTTGACGGACAAACCTCGCTATACGGTCTCTAGTAAATTTTCGTAGTCCTATCCTATCCAGAGTCCCCAAGATGACCGCACTGAGTAGTACACGAGCATTGAAAAAAATAGCCCTATAGTTGCACATCCCCAAATTGGCTGGGCAGAGAGCAATAAACCAAGTGCGATCTCTATGGGTACAATAGCATAGACAAAGCGTTCTATAGATAGGACAGAACCAGAAGCTATAATCATCGCTACCGAGCAAAATCCATAAGCAATAGCAACACGGCTGATTTTAGCGCGCGAGTACCATAATAAGTAAGTTCCGCCAAAAAATGCAACTACTTTAGTCAAAGCAAATAAAGCTGTGCTTGTGCCTTTACGTAGTAATAAGTCCTGTGTTAGCAGATCCCACCAACCTGTTAAATTAAACCCTGTATGCGACTGCCATCCCCTCTGAGCGTGAACGAAGGCTAGGGGGTTTCCGAAACGAATAGCGCAGTACGCGCTGAACAAAAGCAAGCCTCCAAGCGTAGCAAAAGCTGTAACATAGGCGATCGCACCACGACGTTCCCTCCACGCTACTAGCAAGAAAGTAGGCATCAGTGGCGCTCCTGTGATGCGAGTTGCTGTTGTCAATACCCCAAAAAAAGCAGCTTTTCTATACTGGTGATTGTCAAAAGCTTGCAAAGCGGCGGTACTAAGTAGTAGAAATAACCCTTCAGTATAAGTAATCAAGCCAAAGATTGATAGCGGACACCATGCTAATACGGCAGTAACCCATCTAGCTGCACTAACTCCGTGGCGATCTTCTACCCAGTGGTACGCAATTAATAATGCACCCAAAAAGGCTGTACTATTTACGAGCGTGCCTGCTGTTGCAAAAGATAGACCCAAACTCATCACACCACGAGTAACTAAGGGATACAAGGGAAAAAACGCTATAGAGTGCTGCTTCAAATCATCGGCATACTCATAGCCTGTAGTAGCAATTTTTTGATACCAGGTACCATCCCAACCACTAAAACGCGCCCAGCCTAACTTCTCAACAAAGTTGGGATTGCTGTGAACTGCATCTGGAATAATTGCTGGTGCAATTAGATGCATTACCGTAATAATTGATAAGCGGCTTAACAGCCACATAGCCAAAACAAAAATGAACCCGTTTGTGTATTTTTTTTTAGCAGCCGTTTGTGTTTTACTCAGTTCTTTGCCATCAAACATTGTTGTTACTAAAAGATAAATGGTTTGTGTCGTAACTTCATCAACCCATAAACCCAATCATTTTAAGCCAGATGATTTAGTTTATGACAAGCTTATTATTGACTTTTCCCTATAGATATAGTCAAACCTTTACCCAGAAACAATGTATTGCTTAATGATGCGACCGATAACAAGATTCTTCAAGTTTTAAGAATACATATTTTATCAGCTTTCGTAGCTAGAATTTATGTATAAAAATGTACATAACTTTTGTTTAATAGCGAGAAGTATAGCTTCGGGCAACGTTATTTAGCAACTATTTCAACTTTCTAACTTACTGGCAATACCTTCGCAGCCACCAGGAATCGTTGCTCTAGTTTGTTCGCCACCCCACGTACAGCAGTAGTAACGCACGGGTTCAGACATCCTCTGTACATCGCTAAAATCGGCATTTTCAACTACCGCTCCGGTATATTCTCCGGTTTGGTAGTTGGGCCCTTGAGTACGACTACGAGGACTAGCTACTTCCGCCTTGCCATAAAATAACCGAGTTCCTTTAAAATCTGCACCAACTAACTTAGCATCATACAAAATAGTCCGAGCTAAGTTAGTTTTAACCAAATCGCACTTACTCAAGTTAGCGCGAACTAAATTAGCTTCGCTCAGGTCTGTCCAGCGCAAATCTGTATTAGAAAGATCCGCCCCCGCCAGCATTACACCTAAGTCTATTACCCGCACCCCATAGAGGCGATCTTCGGCGTAACCACCATTACCATTTAAAATAGCTCTACCTAAGCGAGAATCGCGTTGCAAGGGGGTAAGGAGCTTAGAACGAGATAAAAACCGGATTATTTTTGCTTTACCACTGCCATCAACACTACTAAATATAGCGGCGGTGCGTCCTTCGGCGATCGCTCTTTCTTGGGGCCAATCTTCTAATAATCCCTGCTCATCTAACACTAAGTCCGATACACCTTGAAAATAAGCATCAATTGTTTGCTGCTGAGTAATTAAGTTTTGTTGGACGGTGAGCAAATTTTGCTGAATAGTCAAGTCTTTAGAAATAACGTACTGTCGCCAAGCCACATATACAGCAATTACAGCAATTAAAATTTGTCCCAAAGCCCCAAACCACTCGGCTAAGGTTCCCGAAGCATCCCAGTTAATTTGTTCGCCCCAATTATATAGTTGGTTGCTAAAACCAGTAAAGTTAAATAACCCCACAATCGCGGCTGCTGCTCCCAAAAAAGCCACAAATAGCGACTTCTCTTGGGGGGAAACCATTTCACTAATTACCGCCTGCAACCAAGGTAAAATCACCGCTCCCGATAGTAGCAATGCTAGTAACGTTCCGGCGATGCCAATGATAAAGTTGTTTAACGCTACGCCAATAATTACTAGAGTGATCGCAATTAAAGTTACAACGATCGCCCGCGGACTACCTGTGCGAAACTTTGTATTATCTTGGTTAGTCGAACGAGATTGAGCTAAAGCAGCGAGATTTTGAGGTGATTGCAAGGATGACAAAGCAGCTAGGGCTTGTTGCGTTGCCAAATCTGCTGTACTAATGCCGAGATCGTTATTACTGCGATTGTCGCTGGAGTTTTCAGGGTTAGGCAAAGAAGAATTTGGATCAATCGTCATGCTTCTATTTTGACAGTGGGCTGCTTCCAATAAAATAATTTAAGCATTGACAATTTGTTAGGGGTCTTTAATTACCCCAATTTTAAGATGAAAGTACGGGAAACGTCAGAATTATCTAGGCAGTCTACCAAAGATTTTTTGTGGTCTTTTTGGTTTACCTTGCCAATTTACCCTTTTAGCCAACGGCAAACAATCCGCACCGAGGTTGTAAAAAATACTGTTTGGACTTTCGATCAGCTTCAAGGCATCTTTTATGTTGTCGTACCCATTCGTATGAGCGTTGTCAGGCTTGATGTTGGCGGTTTGCTTGTTTACGCACCTGTTGCCCCAACTCCAGAATGTCTCAGGCTTCTAAATGAATTAGTTGCCGCCCATGGCGATGTTAAATATATCATTTTGCCTACTAGCTCTGGGTTAGAACATAAAGTATTTGTCGGCCCTTTTGCCCGATGCTTTCGCCATGCTCAAATATTTGTAGCGCCCAAGCAGTGGAGTTTTCCGCTTAATTTGCCGCTTAGTTGGCTTGGTTTGCCCTCTAAAAGAACTCAGGTACTTTCAGCAGATATTAGCCAAACTCCCTTTGCTCAAGAGTTTGACTATGCTATTTTGGGCGCGATTGAACTGGGATTAGGTAGATTTACTGAAGTTGCTTTTTTTCACAAAAAATCGCGTACCTTATTAGTTACAGATACGATCGTTTCTGTGACAGCTTCGCCGCCGGACATTGTGCAGTTAGATCCTTATCCTTTGCTGTTTCATGCCCAAGATAAAGCTACCGATGTAGTTGCAGATACTTACGCCAATCGCTGCAAAGGATGGCAACGTATCTCTTTGTTTGCCTTATATTTTAGTCCTAGCGTTCTGGAAGTACCGAAGTTAAAAGACTTACTCAGCAATGCTTTTAAAGCCAAAAACCGCTCAAAAAAGGCTTATTTTGGGTTATTTCCTTTCCAATGGCGGCAAAATTGGCAGCAATCTTTTGAGATCCTATGCGATCGCAAATTATTTGTTGCTCCTGTATTACAAACTTTAATTCTCAACCGCGCTCCTACGGAAACTCTTGCTTGGGCAGACAAAGTAGCTAGTTGGAATTTTGAACGAATTATTCCCTGTCACTTTGATGCGCCAATTGTTGCCCAAAATAAGCAATTTCGCCAAGCTTTCGCCTTTCTAGAACAGCCTGTTGCTAAAAACAATTCTCTTTTAGAGGCAGACTTTGAACTACTAAAAAAAATTGATGCAGGTTTGCAAAAAACTGGCATTGTTCCACCACCCGCCAATCAGTTGTAGCGATCGCAATTTAACAACCAATCGGGAATAAATACTTATAGACTTGTATCTATTTGGATAACTTAGTCTGACCTCTAGGAGTTGCTTTTTAGTGAAAAATATGCTGAAACTTTTTGTCTTATTAAAATGGCGGCGTATTCTTCAACCTTTACTACTATTACTATTTTTGGGTTCATTAATCGCTACATTATTATTTGGAAGTACCGTAGTCGCCCAATTGCCCCGCCCAGAAATTCGCGGCGTGTGGATGACGGTAAATGATAAAAATATCTTGCGTGATCGCACCTTAGTAGTGCAGGCGATGCAGCAATTGCGGCGGTTAAATTTTAATACTATTTACCCTGTAGTCTGGAATTCTGGCTATGCAATGTACGATAGCGCCGTAGCCAAGCGCAACGGGATTCAACCCTTTGTCTATAAAGGCTTTGACGGACATGATATTTTAGCTGATATCACAAATCAAGCTCATCGTCAGAGATTGCTGGCGATTCCCTGGTTTGAATTTGGCTTTATGGCTCCTCCCACATCAGAACTTGCGATCGCCCATCCTCAATGGCTGACTCAGCGCCACGATGGTAGCCAAACGTCAATTAGTTCGGCGGGGGAAGTGGTGTGGCTCAATCCCTTTCATCCCCAAGTGCAGCAACTTATTACCGATCTGGTTATAGAGATTGTGAGCAAATACAATGTTGATGGCATTCAGTTTGACGACCACATGAGTTTGCCTAATGATTTTGGCTACGATAAATATACGATCGCTCTATATACCCAAGAAACTCAGCTTCAACCCCCGAATAATCCTCAAGATCCAGACTGGACGCGCTGGAGGGTCGATAAAATTACAGCTTTTATGATCCAACTCAATCAAGCACTAAAAGCTGTTAGACCGAATTTGATATTCTCTGTAGCTCCTGCGCCTTACGATGCAGCTTACAGGTTGCATTTGCAAGATTGGCTTGATTGGGTGCGGTTAGATATTGTGGATGAATTGATAGTTCAGGTTTATCGCCCAGATGTGCCGAGTTTTGTTGCCAAAATTACCCGCCCCGAAATTCAAGAAGCCCAACAAAAAATTCCTACAGCAATTGGGATTCTTACAGGTTTAAGAACTCGTCCCGTTTCAATTAGACAAATTGGATTGCAAGTACGGGCGGCGAAACAACACGGTTTGGGGGTTTCTTTCTTTTACTACGAAAGTTTGTGGAATCATGCTACAGAAACCGTTGCTCAAAGGGAATCAGCTTTTCAAGCTTTGTTTCCTGCTCTAGCTTTGCGGGTAACTAGATAATCACGATCGCGCTAATAAAGGCGCGGCTTTTAACAACGTTTGCGTGTACGGGTGTTGAGGATGATTGAAAATGTCTTCGGTTGCACCAATTTCGACAATTTGCCCTGCTTGCATGACGGCAATGCGATCGCATAAAAATCTTGCCACAAAAAGATCGTGAGTAACAAATAAATAAGTTAGTTCAAATTGCTGTTTTAATTCCAGCATCAAATCTAATACTTGCGCTTGAATACTCGCATCTAACATACTTACGGGTTCGTCGCAGATTAAAAGTTTGGGGTGTGTAATTACGGCTCGTGCGATCGCACAGCGTTGTTGTTGTCCTCCCGATAGTTGCGACGGGTAACGCTCGTAATACTCCTTCGCTGGAACTAAACCAACTCTTTCCAACATCTTCATTGCTTGCTGCGACGCTGAAAAATCTGGGGTTTCTAGTTTGTGAATTAGTACGGGATCGGCAATATTTTCGCCCACTGTCATCATTGGATTTAGGCAAGCATGGGGATCTTGAAATACCATTTGCATTTGTCGCCGTTGCTGTAACAAGTTTTGCCGCGACAAGGTAGTAAGTTCCACTTCTTGCAACTGTACTTTTCCCCCGGTAGGGCGAATTAGCTGCAATATAGTCCGAGAAAGGGTACTTTTGCCGCAACCCGATTCCCCCACAAGTCCCAATATTTCCCCAGAATACAGTTCTAAATTGACATTATCTACTGCTTTAATGGTTTGCTCTGGTACTCTTAAAAATCGCTCGATTAAATTGGGTTCGATGGTGTAGTGTTGCTGTAAGTTAATTGTTTTTAGTAAAGGCGATCGCTCAGGCTTATTTACTGTTGCTTTTTTTTCGTTTTCGTGCAAACGTAAAGCCGCTTTTAAAAGGCTTTGAGTATACTCATGCTGGGGCTGCTGCAAGACGCTTTTAGAGTCGTTTAATTCCACAAGCGATCCCTGATACATTACACCCATGCGATCGCAGTATTTCCCTACTAGCGCCAAATCGTGAGATATCAATAGCAGCGCCATTTCTCGCTCTCGACATAATCTCGTTAATTCGTCGAGAATTTGCGCGGCGACAGTTACATCTAAACTCGTGGTAGGTTCGTCTGCAACAATAAGTTTAGGGTTGAGTAATAAGGCGAGTGCGATCGCAACTCTTTGTCTCATTCCACCGCTAAACTCGTGGGGGTACTGATTAGCGCGACTTGCAGGAATACTGACGGCTTCTAAAGTAGCAATGGCTTTTTCTTTAGCTTGTTTGGCTGATAATTGGGGTTGGTGAGCTTGCAAAGTTTCGGTACAATGTTTGCCAATCGTCATCAAAGGATCTAACCTTGTCATCGGATCTTGAAATATTAGCGCCACCGCTTCCCCGCGAAACTTTCGCACCTGGGAGCTATTCATCGCAAAAACTGGCTGACCATCAAAGTTAACGCTACCTTCAATTTGCGATGATGGTGGTAGCAAACGCATAACGGCTCTACCTAACGTCGATTTACCACAGCCCGATTCTCCTACTAAGCCTAAGCGATCGCCCCTTTCCAATGCTAAAGATACATCATTTATTGCCCAATTAGGTTGTTGCCCACTTATTCGGCGTTGGGGATAGGCTACTTTAAGATTTTCGATGCTGAGTAGAGATTTCATGTTTGACAAGCTTGAAGGATGGCGTTGCAATAATCAAGTAACGTGGGGAGGCGCTGAAGTAGTTGCTTTTGCCTATTTGCGGCGGTTTCGGGTACTTTTGCTGCTTGCAAAAATATTACATCCATACCGATTAATTGCAACTGTTTGCTAATTTCGGTTTGATAAGAGCGGATTTGATAATTATCTAATGGCTCTAATGTTAGTATCTGTTGGATGAAAAATTGCTGCGCTTTTTGATGACTTTGGCGCAAAAGAACCAAGTTTTGCTGTTGAGAAACGGCTTGCAGTTGCTCTATTAGTTTGACAAATTGCTGATAATGTTGTTGATATTCTGGCAACATTGGGCTAACTAGCATAAAATTAATGTAAAGAATTTTGCCCTATGAATAGATTTTAGAGGTTTAGCAGACAATTGCTACTCTACAAATATTTTTTTATAACTGCGCCGCCTATGTTTTGGCACAATTGGCGCTACTATTAACAAACCTAATAATTTGTTTTGCTCCACCCGTCGCCTTTTTTAATAGTTCTACCCCAAATAGTTTATTGCAGCCCCGATCCCTATGAATGTCGTTGCGCCTACCGCCTCCTTTGATTGTATTATTCCTGAATGGCTACAAAAGTGTTTAATTGTATCGTCAGATAATGATTCTAGCGATGCGGCAATTATCTGTCGCGCTTTTGATTTTGCCTATAAACTCCATGAAGGACAGTATCGCAAATCCGGCGAACCTTATATCTGTCATCCGGTAGCGGTGGCGGGTTTGTTGCGCGATTTAGGTGGCGGTAGCGCGATGATTGCGGCGGGTTTCCTTCACGATGTGGTTGAAGATACCGATATTACAATTGAACAATTAGAACAGTTGTTTAATCCCGAAGTTAGGCAATTAGTTGAAGGCGTTACTAAACTATCTAAGTTTAATTTTTCTAGTAAAACCGAAAGTCAAGCCGAGAATTTTCGCCGAATGTTTTTGGCGATGGCAAAAGATATACGAGTAATTGTAGTCAAGCTTGCCGATCGCTTGCACAATATGCGGACTCTCGAACACTTAGCTGATGAAAAGCGCCGCCGCATTGCTCAAGAAACCCGCGATATTTTTGCCCCCCTTGCTCATAGACTGGGGATCGGGCGCTTTAAGTGGGAATTAGAAGATTTAGCTTTTAAATACCTAGAAGGAGAAGCTTATCGTCAGATGCAAGAATTGGTGGCTGAAAAGCGCGGCGATAGAGAAGATAGACTCGATAGAGTTACAGAGATATTAAAAGCAAGGCTAGACCAAGCAGGGATTAATTACAGCGATGTTAGCGGTCGTCCCAAGCATCTTTACGGGATTTATCAAAAAATGCACCGCCAACAGAAGGAATTTAACGAAATTTACGACTTGGCGGCAATTCGGATTGTGGTGCAAACAAACGAAGAATGTTATCGGGCTTTAGCCATAGCTCACGATGAATTTAAACCGATTCCAGGGCGGTTTAAAGACTATATTGGCTTGCCAAAACCAAATCGCTATCAATCTCTACATACGGCGGTTGTAGGCTTCACCGGAAGACCAGTGGAAGTGCAAATTCGCACGATAGAAATGCACCACATCGCCGAGTATGGAATTGCCGCACACTGGAAGTATAAAGAAAAAGGTAGCAGTCATACGCAAATGGCTCCAGGAGACGAAAAGTTGACCTGGCTAAGACAGCTATTAGAATGGCAACACGACCTTAAAGACGTTAAAGATCCCCAGGAGTATCTAGAAAGCGTTAAAGATAATTTATTTGAAGATGATGTTTATGTATTTACTCCCAAAGGTGATGTAATTCCCCTTAGTCCGGGTGCGACTACGGTAGATTTTGCTTACCGGATTCATACAGAAGTTGGCAATCGTTGTAGTGGTGCGCGAATTAATGGACGGATGGTAACGCTAGATACGCGCTTGAAAAATGGCGATATTGTCGAAATTCTTACCCAGAAAAACAGCCACCCAAGCTTAGATTGGTTGAATTTTGCCCGGACATCGGCGGCAAAAAATCGGATTAGACAATGGTACAAGCGATCGCACCGTGACGAAAATATTTCTCGTGGTCGGGATATGTTAGAAAAAGCAATAGGTAAAACTGGCTTTGAATCTTTGCTAAAATCTGAGCCAATGGTACAAGTTGCGCTTAAATGCAATTATCACAGTGTAGAGGACTTGTTGGCGGCGCTGGGTTACGGGGAAGTAACTCTAAACTTGGTACTCAATCGCTGGCGAGAAGTGTTTAAAACCCAGCAAAGTATTGATACTACAGAGATTATTACTCTACCAACCACTGCAACCCGGACTCCTTTACCTACCAAAAAAGCCAGCGAATCGCCGATTGCTGGGGTTGAAGGTTTGTTGTATCATTTGGCGGGTTGTTGCAATGCAATTCCTGGAGAAGCAATTATTGGTGTGGTGACGCGCAGCAATCGAGGGATTTCTATTCACCGCCAAGGTTGTCAAAATGTCGAAAATGTCGAAGGCGATCGCTTAGTTCCGGTAAGCTGGAATCCTGTAGACTCAAACAAAGGTCGTCCCCAAACTTATCCTATTGACGTGCAAATAGAAGCTATTGACCGCGTGGGCGTACTCAAAGATATTTTATCTCGCCTGAGCGACTATAGTATCAACGTGCGAAATGCCAACGTTAAAACGACCAATGGAGAACCTGCTATTATTGACTTGGGTTTGGAAATACGCGATCGGGTTCAATTAGAACAAGTATTTGTCCAAATCAAAAAATTGAGCGATATTCTCAACATTCGTCGGGTGGGACAAGTTGAAAAATAGCAGAATTACTCTTTTTGAAATCAGTTACAAATTCTTTTAGTTCTAATAACACTTGACTTTTGTTATATAAGTATCCCGGCTGAATACCATCAAAAAGTTGGTAATATTTAGTGCGAATATCATACTTAACTGCTTTTTGTGTTTGGTTTGTAAACTCAAAATCAAAAGCTGTAGTAGCTACTTCAGCGACACTGGTAGGCTCGGTAGCAAAGTTAACTACTTTTAAATCGTGCTTGATGGCTACTTGAATATCTTGCCATAAATGTTCTAAGTTATAAAACTGAAACACACTACCCTTGTTGATTTTATCTAATAAATTATTGTGAAGAAAATCATAAATTATATTTTTTTTCATTCCCTTACCAAACAAACCAGGTAAGCGCACAACTAAAGCATCAAACTGATTTTGGATCATAGTTTCTAGCTCTAATCGATGTTTGCCGTAAGGATGCAAAATTTCTGCATTTATGCTTGTATCTTCATCTACTTCAACAGGTTGAAGATACACATCAACCGTAGAGATTAAAATTACCTTTTTTGCTGCTACTTGCTGTAAGTTTTTGATTAATCGCTGTAAATTTTCTTTATCTTTTACTGGCTCTTTATTTGCTAACCATTTTTCGGCTGGAGCCGCCGTACAAACTAACAAATCGAAACTTTTTCCGGCAACAGATTCAATGTTTTGGGAGTTATAAAAATCATCATACTTTGCTTGACGAATTAAATTACTACCAATAAACCCAGTGTAGCCAATAATTGCTTTACTCATAACATAGATTTGATTTTTTATAGTAAAAAACATTGAGTTTTTTAAAAGTAGAATACATAATATAGGGAAGATTAATCCTTGTTATATGTCACTTGTATTCTTTGCTTTCTACTTACTAAACTCTGATTTTTGCAAATAAAATATGCGATCGCATAGCAATTTTTGATAGAAATGTCAAGTTAAAGTTTACCAAAGTAAGCCAATTTTAAAACGCAGAAAAGTACCGCTTTGGTTTAAACTAAAATTAATTTTTAGGGAATAATAAGATTAATTGAGATTGTAGATACAAATAAATTGAGAAATTCAGCTAATATATTCAGTGCAGATTTGAGTAGTGTATTTGAAACTAGAGCGTAAGTCATGAGTGGAGATCGGGAGTATTTACAACAAATTAAGGGAAAGATAGCATCTATCTTATTACAAAATCTTTTAATTGATGACTGTGCTGTACTTGTACAAACAAAAAGCTCCCCTTTAGCATTAGTCGTTTATGTCATTTCTAGCCAACCTCCCTTATTAAAGCAACTCCAAGCTTACTTGCAAGACGTTATTCCCGATTCACTATTGCCTACAACTTATGTGTTGGTGTCAGAGTTACCGCGCAATTCTATGGGGGAAGTAGACGAAAAAGCGTTAAACAGTGTTCCCCAGACTAAATTGGCATTTAGCGGTGGTGGTGCTTTACCATTTGTAGCGAATGCACCTACTACCTTAATAGAATTACTGCAAAAAGCCGCCCAAAAAGCTATCGGAGAGATTCTTTATCTAGAAAATGGTAAAGAAATTAGCCAATCTTACGCCCAGTTACTCACGCAAGCAGAAAAATGTTTGTTTGGCTTGAGACGACTAAAACTGCTTCCAGGCGACAAAGTAATATTGCTTCTAAAAAATAATTGCGACATTCTCCCAGCTTTTTGGGGTTGCGTGTTGGGTGGGTTTATTCCGGTAATTATGGAAGTACCGCCAACCTATACAGATGCTCATCCGGCGTTAGATAAGCTACGTCATATTTGGGAGTTTTTGGCAAAACCGCTAATTATTACTAGCGAAAAATTAGTAAGCTCATCATTTCAAGCAAGTTGCGTTGCTATGTCTGAGTTAAGCAATAATGCTACAGATACTAGCTATTACAAGGCTTTACCCGATGATGTTGCTTTTATAAGTCTAACTTCTGGCAGTACGGGCATTCCTAAATGTATTCAATTGACCCATCGCAATTTAATTACTCGTGCGCGCGGGACAAACCTTTTTAATCAACATCAGCCTGATGATAAAATCCTCAATTGGTTGCCTTTTGACCATATTGGCAGCATTTCAGACTGGCACATTCGTTGTTTGGAAGTGGGCTGTAAGGTCGTCTATGCTCAAAAAGAGAAAGTTTTGGGTGAAGTCCTCAATTGGCTGGATTTAATCGCTAAATACCGCATTACTCATAGCTGGTCGCCTAGTTTTGCTTATAGCTTAGTTAAAGATGCGCTGCAAAATGAATCTGTAGCCAGAAGTTGGGATTTGTCTTGCGTCAAGTTTCTATTAACCGCCGGGGAAGCAATCTCAAGTCAATCTGTGCAAGCTTGTTTAGAAAGGTTGGCTAGATATGGATTGAAAAAAACTGCTATTCGTCCGGCTTTTGGGATGGCAGAATTAGGATCGGGTATTACTTATTATCAACCTACAGAAACAGCAGCTTTAAATTTTCATCAGCTAGATAGTAGCAGTTTTGAGGAGATAAGCAGTCGCACTAATACCTTTGCAGATTTAGGCGCGCCGATTCCTGGAGTAGCCATCCGCATTGTAGATAGTGCAGGCGTAGTATTGCCAGAAAATGCGATTGGTTGCTTGCAAGTAAAGGGCGATGTAGTTTTTCCTGGTTATTACAACTATCCTCAAGCTAACGCCGAAGCTTTTAGCGATGGGTGGTTTAATACGGGGGATTTGGGATTTATTAGTAATGGGGGATTGGCGATCGCCGGACGCATTAAGGAAACTATTATTATTAATGGTGCTAACTACTACAGCCATGAAATCGAGCAAGTAGTTGAAACCGTTATTGGGGTAGAAAGTACCTATACCGCCGCCTGTGCTGTTCAAGTTGATACAACGGAAAAGTTAGCAATATTTTTTAGCTGCGGCTTAGAAGGTGAGGAATTACTAGAGTTACTACGCTTAATTCGCCAAACAGTATTAACTCAAGTCGGGATAAATCCGAGTTATTTAATCCCTGTTGCTAAAGACATTATCCCCAAAACCGCTATAGGCAAAATTCAACGCCAGCAATTGAGCAAGCTTTTTGAATTGGGAGAATTTGAGCGTATTATCAGGCGTTTAGAGCTTTTGACTCGAAAAATAGTTAAAACTTCGATGACGGATAAGGAAAGTCAAATTGCCCAAATATGGCAGCAAGTGCTGGGTTTTACGGTGGGAAGTGAGAGTAATTTCTTTGAATTAGGGGGAAATTCTTTACTATTGCTCCAAGTTCAGCATAAATTACAAACGCAATTTGGCAAGCAACTAACTGTAGCGGATATGTTTAAATATGCCACTGTAAAGGCAATGGCGGGTTATTTGAGCAATCAAACCGTAAAAAATGCGATCGCCAAAAGAATTACGACAGATACCTGTGATATTGCTGTAATCGGGATGAGTTGCCGCTTTCCGGGTGCTAATAATGTGGCGGAATTTTGGCAAAATTTATGTGATGGGGTGGAATCAATTTCGTTTTTTAGCGATGAGGAAGTTTTAGCTTCAGGGGTAGATCCGATGCTATTAAACAATCCTAACTACGTCAAAGCCAAACCTGCGATCGCAGACATTGAATTATTTGATGCGGAGTTTTTTGGTTATAGTCCCAAAGAAGCACAATTAATCGATCCTCAACAACGGTTATTGCTAGAATGCGCCTGGGAAAGCTTGGAAGACGCAGGTTGCAATCCTTTAACTTACAAAGGCGCAATTGGCATTTATGCGGGTGCGGTGATGAATACTTACTTGCTAAATAACGTTTATCCCTCCCGCCATAATTTAGATTCTCAAGACAATTTGCAAGCTGTCACTCTCGATTCTATGGGTGGCTTTCAAATGATGGTGGCTAACGATAAAGATTATTTGACTACAAGAGTTTCTTATAAGTTAAATCTTACGGGGCCCAGCGTCAATGTCCAAACGGCTTGTTCAACTTCTTTAGTAGCGATACATATGGCTTGCCAAAGTTTGGTTAATGGCGAGTGCGATATGAGTTTAGCCGGGGGAGTTTCGGTAGCTGTACCCCAAAGAAGTGGTTATTTGTATCAAGAAGGGACAATTGTATCTCCTGACGGGCATTGTCGGGCCTTTGACGCTAAAGCAAAAGGTACGATTTTCGGTAATGGGGTAGGAATTGTTGTATTGAAAAAATTAGAGAATGCGATCGCAGATTCTGACCGAATTTATGCCGTAATTAAAGGTACAGCGATTAATAATGATGGTGGTGCAAAGGTTGGTTATTTAGCACCTAATGGCGATGGACAAGCAAAAGTTGCCTCCCAAGCAATGGCGCAAGCGGGAGTAAAAGCACAGAGTATCGGCTATGTAGAAATGCACGGTACGGGGACGGTACTAGGCGATCCGATCGAGGTTGGCGGCTTAACCCAGGCGTTTCGGGAAAATACGCAAAACAAAGGCTTCTGTGCGATCGGCTCTGTAAAAACTAATGTTGGACATCTGCAAATAGCTTCAGGTGTTGCAGGTTTTATTAAAACTGTTTTGACACTCCATCATCAAAAAATACCTCCCAGCTTGCACTTTGAGACTCCATCACCGCAAATTGATTTTGCAAATAGTCCTTTTTATGTCAATACCAGTCTGCAAGATTGGGAAGCTTCTCCCCGTTTTGCGGGTGTTAATTCTTTGGGTGTTGGGGGGACAAATGCCCATATTATTTTGACAGAAAATCCTGTAGAGACTTTGCAAGCAACGTCTCTACACAACGATCGCCCAATACATTTACTTACCCTTTCAGCTAAAAATCCTAGCGCTTTGCAAGCATTAATCAAACGCTATCAAGTATTTTTGACATCTCACCTGGAGGAAAATTTAGCAGATATCTGTTTTACAGCCAATACCGGGCGATCGCATTTTCAA
This sequence comes from Tatlockia sp., assembly GCA_013698215.1. Lineage (GTDB taxonomy): Bacteria > Cyanobacteriota > Cyanobacteriia > Cyanobacteriales > Chroococcidiopsidaceae > Aliterella. The sequence goes on from JACCVJ010000627.1 coordinate 18,645, forward strand.
CATCGGATCGCTATTGTTGCTGATTCTATTAGTGATTTAACAGCACAACTCGACAGCGCCAAAACAAAGGTTATTAGTAAGCCACGCATAGCATTTTTGTTTACTGGGCAAGGATCGCAGTATGTGGGGATGGGGAAAGAGTTATACGATCAACCAGTTTTTCGCGCAAATATAGATGAATGCGATCGCATTTTACGTTTGTATTTAGCAAAGCCTTTACTGGAGATTCTTTATCCTTTAGCTGAAGATACATCTATTAACGAAACCAACTATAGTCAAAGCGCAATCTTTGCGTTGGAATATGCTTTATATAAGCTGTGGCAATCTTGGGGGATACAGCCAGAGATTGTGATGGGGCATAGTGTAGGGGAGTATGTCGCCGCCGTTACTGCGGGAGTATTTAGCCTAGAAGATGGTTTAAAGCTAATTGCGGCGCGGGGAAGGCTAATGCAGACATTAGCACCGGGTGGAATGGTGGTAGTAAGAGCAGATATAGCAAAAGTACAAGCTGCTATTGCTGATTATAGAGACATTGCGATTTCAGCCATTAATGGCATAGAAAATATTGTTGTTTCTGGCAGCCCAGAAGCATTACAAAGCGTTGTTGCTAAGTTTACAACTCAGGGGATCAAAACAAGCAGTTTAAATGTTTCCCGCCCCTTCCACTCGCCGCTAATGCAGCCGATATTGGGGGAATTTGAGCAGATTGCTAGAGAAATAAATTATAACTTGCCAAGTATAGCGATCGTTTCTAATATTACTGGGGAAATTGTTAATGAGGCGATCGCAACTCCTGAGTATTGGTGCAAACACATCCTCAAGCCCGTACAATTTGCCGCCGGGATGAAAACGTTACAACAGGCGGGTTTTAATGTATTTGTAGAGTGCGGCGCTAAACCAATATTACTAGGTATGGGGCGACTGCTTGTAGATGAAGGGGTTTGGCTTCCTAGTTTGCGCCCCTTGGCTGATTGGCGACAAATTCTGTCAAGTTTGGCTTTATTGTACGAGCAAGGTGTAACTGTTGACTGGGTTAGTTTTGACAGCGATTACCCCCGTTGTAAAGTGGGATTACCTACTTATCCTTTTCAAAAACAACG